>JAZOUI010000076.1:0-12891 GCA_045658145.1 Pumilibacteraceae bacterium | reverse complement strand
GTCGGCAAATTCGCGGTAGGTGCCTACACGGCCTTCCTCCTGTGCCATGCCCACATGCGCTTCGTAAATATACAGGCTGTCCTCTCCGGCAAAATCCTCCGGTATAACACTTACCAGCACTGCCGAGTTGGCGTTTTTACTTTCTCGGGCGTAATTACTCATGCCGTTGGTTACCACTCCACCTTCTTCGCTAGTCGCAACCGTGACCGTACCACCAGGACACATACAAAACGTAAACGCCGACCTATCGGGCGTGTGCGACACCAGTTTGTAATCGGCAGAGGGAAGAAGAGAAAAACTTTTTCCGTACTGCGAGCGAGAAATTTCACGCTGAAGATGCTCGATTCTCGCACCTATTGCAAAATCCTTTGCGCGCATAAAAACTCCACGCGAGTGTAACATCTCGAACGTGTCGCGAGCGCTATGCCCTATTGCCAAAACTAGTGCGCTCACGTCCATCCACTTTTCATTTCCGTCCTGATTTATCTTTATTTTTTGCACTTCGCCATTTTCAAATTTTATATCGGTAAGTTTAGTGTTAAACAGAACCTGCCCACCGTTGTCTTGTATAAACGAGCGCATACGTACCACTACGTTTCTAAGATTATCACTTCCGATATGCGGTTTACTCAGCCATTCGATTTCACTAGGCGCACCAAAAAATACGAACTTATTTAGCACTTCGCCAATAAGCGCGTCGTGCGTTTGAGTATTCAGTTTTCCGTCCGAAAAAGTACCTGCGCCCCCTTCGCCAAACTGAATATTACTTTCACTATCAAGCACGCCCAAAGCGAGCGCATCACACTTTTTAACGCGTTTCTCCACACACTCGCCACGCTCTATTACTATGGGCGCAAAACCCCTTTCGATAAGTCGTATCGCGCAAAAAAGTCCTGCCGGTCCACTACCCACGATTACTATAGGCTTTTGTGGAATTTTACTTGCGCTAATGCGCTCAAGTTCTTGCTTTTCCACCCTTTCGTCGCCAAACTCAATGCTATAAACGTAATGAACGTCGTTTTTATTTCTCGCATCAATACTCTTTTTGAGTATGCGAAAATAACTAGGCTCGTGACCTAGCGTTTTCGTTGCGATAGACAAAAGTTCGCTTTCATTTTGATTAAGTTTTAGTTTTATCGACGAAAGTTTATGCATACTATTTCCTAATCGCATCCGCTATGATGCTTGCCGACGTAAACGCCCATTGAAGATTATATCCCCCACATCTGCCGTCAACGTCCAAAATCTCACCAGCAAGGTATAATCCCCTGCAACTCTTACTTTGAAGGGTGTCGTCCACTTCGCCAAGCGGTACACCACCTTTTGTAACCTGCGCGTAGTCGTAGCCAAGCGTCCCCGTAACTTTTAACTTAAAGCGTTTTACTTGTTCTACCAAAGCGTCCACGCTCTCGCTCTTTGCACGCTTAACGACCACTCTGCCCACTTGATTATTAAGTATTCCGCACAAAATTTCTCCGCTTGGAATATGATTAAGTTTACTTTTTTGCTGTAAAACTTCGCGCAGTTTTTGCTCGCTAATATCGGGTAAAAGGTCGATTTCGAGCATAACGTCCCCCGTCGTTTTGTCAGAAACGAACGCGGAAAGTCGGAAAATCACGTCACCCGAAACGCCGTAATCGGTAAAAATTACGTCGCCCGTCTCACTCGCCACTTCTTTGCCGTTCACGATTGCTTTTACACGGCTAAAAACTCTGATCCCTTTGAGTTGTTTTACGTAATCGGTGTCCGTTCTCAGTTGCACAAGCGACGGATAAAGCGCAGTTACGCTGTGGCCAAGCGCGATAGCGAGCGCATAAGCCGAACCGTCCGTACCAAAGTTTTTCGCTACTTTTCCGCCCGTACAAAGCACGACGTTGTCGGCAAAAATACTTTTCTTGCCCTTTTCATTTTCCGTCGTCACCAAAAATCCGTTGCCTTGTCGATAAAGCGCAATTACGCGCGTAGAAAGACAAATATTTACTCCCTTTTGCGCAACGTCGTAACGAAGAAGGTCGGTAAGCGCAGACGCCTGCTTGCCTGCAGGATAAATCCTACCACGCTCGTCAGCCGTCAAAACTGCGCCACGGCTTTCAAAAAAGCGAACGAGTTCGTCTTTGCCGTAGCGAGAAAGCATCTTTTCTATTTTATTATAATCGCGCGCGTCCGACGTAAAATATTTATCTATACTTACGTTTTCGTTAGAAACGTTGCCTTGCCCATTGCCCGTTGCGGATAATTTCTTTCCCACACGGTCTAGCCTTTCGATAAGCATAACGCTACTATCGCCTATTTTTGATGCGAGCACAAGTCCTGATGCTCCTGCGCCTATAATTATTGTTTTTATCTTTTCCATAACAACTCCTATTTTTAGTATAACATCTTATTCGCCTTTTTTCAAGTCATTTGCACCACATCATAAACTCGTTGCGAAATTTATATAAATTTTTGTGCAAAAACTCTTGACTTTAGGAAAACTCGTGCTATAATATATATAAAAAACGCAACAAAAGTTGTTTGAGGAGCGCTATGAAAAAAAATCTTTATTCATTAATACTTGCCGAAGAAGTGGTTGATGCGATTGACAGAATTGCCGTGCAGAACAAAACTAACCGTTCGCATCTAATTAACGAGATTTTGGCGGAATACGTATCGCTTACCACTCCTGAAAAGCGAATTAGCGGAGTTTTTCGTGAAATAGACAGGCTTTTGAGTGGCGTAGGCGCAGACGTAAGTTATGACGAGCACGACGACGTTATCGTTCTTAAAAGCGCACTTGCCGTTAAGTACCGTCCTGCAGTTAAGTACGAAGTGCAACTTTTCCACACGTTTGGCGATTGTTTTGGACAACTGCGCGTCAACGTGCGCACACAAAGTTTGTCGCTGAGCAGTATCCTTTCGCACTTTTTCTCTATGTGGCAAAAGTTAGAAAAGGCGTATCTTGGCACATACTATAACGAGCGCATTGAATACACGGGCGAAGGTACGCGCTGGACAAGACTGCTAACTCTCCCTTCCCCCGACTGTGATTTATCAAAAGCCATTACCGATTACGTTGGCGTGCTTGACAAACTATTGAAAAATTATTTGTCTAACGGCTCGGCGCAAGAGTTAGAAAGCGCGTACGTAAGCGCGTTAAACCAAGGACTACTTAGAATTTAAGGAGATAGCATTATGGATCTTAATTCTTACACACAACAGGCACAAAAAGCAATTTTATCTATTCGCTCTCTCGTTAGCGAGCGCAAGCATACTTCCGTTTATCCCGAACATATCGCTTACGTTTTAATCAAGCAAGAAAACGGGCTTATCCCGTCTATTCTTCGCAAAATGGATAGGGACGTACCCTCTCTTTTGAGCGATATTGAAAAACTTCTTGCCTCACTTCCCACCGTCTCTTCGAGCGGAGAAAACACCTATTTGTCGCCTCAAGCGGATAAAATTTTCCAAAGCGCAGAAAAAATGGCAAAGAGTATGAAAGACGACTACGTTTCTGTCGAGCATATTTTCCTTGCCCTTTTCGACTATGCCGAAGACAACCTCAAAAAGGTTATGGAAAAAATCGACAAAAAATCCTTTGTTTCCGCGCTTAAAAAAGTAAAGACGGAAAGAATTACGTCCGATAATCCCGAATCGACCTACGACGCGCTAGAAAAATACGGTTTTGATTTGGTTGCGCGCGCTCGCGACGGAAAACTAGATCCTGTAATAGGCAGAGACAGCGAGATTAGAAATGTTATTCGTATTCTTTCGAGAAAGACCAAAAACAATCCCGTGCTTATCGGCGAACCGGGCGTAGGTAAAACTGCTATTGCCGAAGGACTTGCTCAGCGAATCGTGCGTGGCGACGTTCCTGACGGACTGAAAGAAAAAACGGTATTTTCTCTTGATATGGGCGCGCTTATTGCAGGCGCAAAATACCGTGGCGAGTTTGAAGAACGATTAAAGGCTGTGCTTACAGAAGTTAAAAACAGCGAGGGACGTATCCTATTGTTTATTGATGAACTGCACACGATCGTGGGCGCAGGCAAGAGCGACGGCGCTATGGATGCAGGCAATCTGCTAAAGCCTATGCTTGCGCGTGGCGAACTACATTGCATAGGCGCAACTACGCTGGACGAATACCGCAAGTACATTGAAAAGGGTGCCGCGCTAGAACGTCGTTTCCAGCCCGTTATGGTCGAAGAACCAACTGTTGAAGATAGCATTTCCATTCTTCGCGGACTAAAAGAGCGCTATGAAGTTTTCCACGGCGTACGTATTCACGACGGTGCGCTCGTGACGGCGGCAACGCTTTCTAACCGTTATATCACGGACAGATTTTTGCCCGACAAAGCAATCGACCTTGTGGACGAGGCGTGCGCTATGATAAGGACGGAAATTGACTCTCTCCCCACCGAGATGGACGAAATTTCGCGCAAAATAATGCAACTTGAAATTGAAGAAACTGCGCTTAAAAAAGAAAATGACAAACTTAGTTTGGCACGTCTTGAAAACATCAAAAGCGAACTTGCCTCTCTTCGCGAACAGTTCGGCGCAATGAAGGCGCAATGGCAAGCCGAAAAGCAAAACATCAACGCTGTATCCACCCTTAAAGAAGACATTGAAAAAGTTAATGCACAAATCGAAACCTATCAGCGCAAAGCAGACTACGAAAAAGTGGCTGAACTCAAATATTCTACGCTCCCCTCTCTTCTTAAAAAGTTGGAAGAGGCGCAAAAAACGGATGCAAGCAAGCAAAACACCTTGCTCCGCGACACCGTAACGGACGAAGAAATTGCAAAAATCGTATCGCGCTGGACGGGTATTCCGCTTACTAAACTTATGCAAGGCGAAAAGGAAAAAATCCTTAATCTTCCTACTCTTTTGCACCAACGCGTAATCGGTCAGGACGAGGCGGTTCAAAAGGTAAGCGAGGCAATTATGCGCTCGCGCGTAGGGTTATCCGATCCAAACCGTCCTATCGGCTCGTTCCTATTCCTTGGTCCAACGGGCGTAGGCAAAACCGAACTAGCGAAAGCGCTTTGCCAGCAACTTTTTGACGACGAACACAACCTTATCCGTATTGATATGAGTGAATATATGGAGAAGTTTTCCGTTTCTCGTCTTATCGGCGCACCTCCGGGATACGTCGGCTACGACGAGGGCGGACAACTTACCGAATCGGTACGCCGTCATCCCTACTCAGTCGTTTTGTTTGACGAAGTTGAAAAGGCTCACCCCGACGTATTTAACGTGCTTTTGCAAGTGCTTGACGACGGTCGTGTCACCGATTCGCAGGGACGTACCGTTGATTTTAAGAACACGGTCATTATTTTGACGTCAAATCTCGGTTCAAATTTCATACTCGACGGCATCAATGAAAACTCGGGCGAAATTAGCGAAAGCGCAAAATCGCAAGTAGATAAACTGCTCCGCTCGTCTTTCCGTCCTGAGTTTTTGAATAGACTAGATGAAATCGTTTATTACAAACCTTTAACAAAATCGGATATAACGTCTATCGTCGATTTGCAATTAGCGTCGCTAAAGTCGCGTTTGAGCGAACGCCAAATCACGCTCAGCGTTACGCAAAAGGCAAAAGAGTACGTCATCAATCACGGCTACGACCCCGTTTACGGTGCACGTCCCCTAAAACGCTATATCCAAAGCAAAGTTGAAACAATGCTTGCGCGCGTTATCCTTTCAAACAACGTCGCTCCTAATTCTACGCTAACCGTTGATGAAAACAATGGAGAGTTAACCGTTCGTTGTAACTAAAAATCTCTTTGAAGAATAAATTAAAATAAGTATTGACAAATTTTTACAACGGGTGTATAATTTAATTACTAAAATATAATGCGAGACGGGTAATTGTACTAGATGGCGCAATCAAATTTAAACTCGTCTCACAAAAGGAGTATATGATGAAGAAAAAAGTTCAATCCTTACTTCCTACTATTATTGTAGGGGGAGCAGCAGTTCTCGCGCTCATCTTCGGTCTTATTTTACCGGGCGCAACGGCAACAAGTGAAGTGTTGGGCATTACCACTACCACGACGGTTAACTTCCTTGGCTTAGTATTCGGTGGCGCAACCGTTACCACTCAAACGGGTAACACCACTAACACCGCTACCCTTACGGGCGGTATGTCCACTATGGGCCTTATTTCTTTCCTTGCACTTATTGCAGGTATCGCGTTGGTTGTAGCATCAATCTTCGTTAAGGACAAGAAGTTTGACTTTATCGGTTCGATTTGTATCGCAGTAGCAGGCGTGCTTGCTTTCTTCCTTCTTACCGGTGGTACTGATATCACCACTACCCTTGGTAGCCTTACTAACGCTACTCCCTTCACTAAAGTTTTTGAAGGTTATTCTTTGGGCGCAGGCGCTATCATCTACGGTATCGTTGCTACCCTTGGCGGTGCATTCGGTATCGTAAACAACTTCAAAAAGTTGATCTAATTACCTAAAACAACAAAAACCCTTGGTCACCATGCCAAGGGTTTTTTATTTTGCGGATTATACACATCAACAATAAAATCAATATTTTACAGGTCATAGTACGGCCAAAAGAGGCGATATTCGTTAAACACCGTGTTGGGGTTAGAGAATATGACGCCTAGCAAAAAGCTGACTGCGTTGATAATAAGCGAATACTTTACGCATTCCCAAAACTTGCGTTTCGTAAAGCAATAATAAATCAGCGCCTCGGTAAATACGACGATTATTTCCAGCACTATAAGCGTTACCCACGATAAAGCAAGCCCCAGTTGCGCTGACTCAAGCCCACCGATAAGTTGAAAGTAAGCGTAAGGCAAAATGCCGTTTATCGCAGGGTTAGTCAGCACGTTAGAAACGATTAAAGGCGTCTTGAATTCCTCGCTCTTTCTCATAACAGCCGCAACGATAAATTCTATACAAAGATTGATAGCGCAAACGATTATTAACCATAATAATATCATTTCTCCATCCCCCTAACGTAAACGCTCGTCGTTGTCATTTTCCTCTTCTCTTTTCTCGTTACTCTTGTTGCCGTCGCCATAAAACTTTTTTGTTTTCCTTTTTCTTATTGCCACGATCGCAAAAGAAATTATCGTCACGACAAAAGCTATTATAGCTATAATAAAAACTGTTTTATTCACGAAATCAAGCGCTTCCGGTCCGGGCACTGCAGCGTCACAAAATAATTTTATCATACTCTTTTCCCCCTTTTCAAACTCAGTAAAATAAGTGCGAGCGCAACCGCGGACAGGACGGTTACGACTATTTGTTGGGTAATTAAGTCAGGCAAAGTGATACAAAACGCAGGCAAAGTTCCTACGAACAATCCTATCGTCGTTATTCCGAAAGCAAAGCCTGCTAAATCGGGAAAAACGGAATAAATTATTCCCACGGTGATAGGCATCGTCATACTGAATAAAAGCGTGCCTGTAAGAGAAACGACGGGGTACGTATTGCCCAGTATTAAAAAAGGCAACGCTCCGACAATGCTAATTAACGTCGTGATTTTGTAGCCCAGTTTATCTGCCAAAATTCCACCGAGCGATTTGCCTACGCCCATATAACAATACAGCAAAATCAAGTGAAATTCAGTTACGCTCCACTCCGTCGGCACGGCGTATCCGATATACGCCCTGACCGCTACCGCAAAAATTACAATGACCATAAGAAAATAATCGGACAAGTTTTTGTTTGCTACGTCGGGCGAAAGAAGTTTAGGTTTTTCGCCTACGCTTGCAACTGCGTTTTCATCAGAATTTTTAATAAATAGAATTATAAGTAAAATGCTTAAAAGAATACAAAGCACGGGAATAAGGATAGTAAATTCATTTGCGTGTACTCCTAGCAATCTTCCCGTGATAACACCAAACGATCCACCGCCCACAAACAGGGCGTTAGGCGTTATTTTGCCATTCGCGTCACGCAAAGTTTTTTCTGCGCCGTCCACGTGAGTTACTGCATTTCCTAACGTCAGAATTATCAGTCCCACCCACCCAAACGGGAAAAACAGGGCAAGTAGCATCATCGCTAGTCCTATCACGCCGTATGGGAGGCGTGGAAACTTATCTGCGATAATGCCAATTACACTTTGGGGCAAAAATGCGATTGCGTCAAAAACTAGTGCAATCAGCCACCATCCTTCGCCACCATAAACGCTGGAAAACAAATAGTAAAAGCACGCCGTTTCAACCGAGAAATGCACGAAAAAATATAGTATTCCCCTTTTGTTTGCCGTCAGCATTTTTCTTTTTCTCCCTTTTTGCAAATTGTGCTTTGCTTTTACTTTTTTTATTATACAATAAAATTACATTTTTGTCAATACCCAGGCAGAGCCTGTTTCGTATGTTGACTACTATCGTGTGGAAAAGCAGTCATTATAGTTCTTGAAATCGCTCCCCACCTATCTTAAACCAACTAATCAGCCTTTGACTGTTTGCACAAAAGGACACTTTTTTTGGCTAAAAATAACTATTATATAAATAGTTATTGAAATTTTGTAATAAGGGGTGTATAATTGAAGTACAAAAATAAAAAAATCTCGGGAACACTTTCCCGACTAAAACGGAGGAAAAACAATGATTAGACCTAAACTCGACCCAAATTTCTATCCTATGATTAAGGCAATGGAAGATTTTGATGCGAAAGTAGCAAGCGAAACGCCCGAAAACAGAGCGAAGATTACTATCGTAGTTGACCGTAACGGTGGATATAACTACGTTTACTCGTACGAAGGTTTCCGTGACGGCGTAAACGACGCTCTTAACTACCGTATGGCAGAGCGTATCGCAAAGACTATTTTGTGGGTATGCGGTGGTTATAAGATTGCTATTTCTGGTAGCAAATATATTTACGAAAACCTTAAAAACGCTTATTCGAAAGAAGGCGCACGCGCATTCGACGAAGACTTTATGAGTGGCGTGTATGAAAAACCCTTTGAAGTAACCTGGCTTGAAGAAAACGAGATCCCCGAGCAAAAGAACGCATCCGTAAAAGTAGGCGGTTTCTTGAAGGGTTGCAGAATCGGTTTCGACGCAGGCGGAAGTGACAGAAAAGTAAGCGCAGTAATCGACGGCGAAGTTGTATACAGCGAAGAAGTTGTATGGAATCCCAAGACTACTTCCGATCCCACTTATCACTACAACGAAATTCTTACCGCTATGAAAACGGCTGCTAGCAAGATGCCCAGAGTTGACTGCATCGGCGTATCCACCGCAGGCGTTTACGTAGACAACAAGATTATGGTTGCATCGCTCTTTATCAAAGTTGACAAGTCTAAGTATGGCGACTACGTAAAGAATATGTACATCAATATCGCAAAAGAAATGGGAGACAAGCCTATCGAAGTTGCTAACGACGGTGACGTAACGGCGCTTGCAGGTAGTATCGATCTTAACGACAACCAAGTACTTGGTATCGCAATGGGTACTAGCGAGGCAGTAGGTTACATCAACGCTAACGGTGGTATCAACGGCTGGCTCAGCGAACTTGCATTCGCGCCCGTTGACTTTGCTGAAGGCGCTATGCAGGACGAATGGTCTGGCGACTACGGCGTAGGCTGTAAGTACTTCTCTCAAGACGCTGTAATCAAACTTGCCGAAGCAGGCGGATTTAAGTTCGAAGAAGGTCTTACCCCTGCTCAAAAACTTAAGGTTATTCAGGGTCTTATGGAAAAGGACGACGAACTCGCTACCCAAATTTACGAAGATATCGGTGTTTACCTTGCATACACCCTTCCCTTCTATGCAAAATTCTATGATATGAAACACGTTCTTCTTCTTGGACGCGTTATGGGTGGTAAGGGCGGTAACATCGTTCTCGACACTTGCCGTAAGGTAATCGATAGCGAATATCCCGAGTTCAAGAATCTTGACATTTCTCTTCCCGACGAAAGTAGCCGCCGCGTTGGTCAGTCCATCGCCGCAGCATCTCTTCCCGCTGACGTAGAATAATCCTTTGTCCGCTTGTACGGCAAAGTATAAAATAAGGAGATTACTATGAAAGTTATTATTGCTAAAGATTATGAAGAAATGAGCGCAAAAGCGTTCGAGATTATGGCAGGCGTAGTTAAATCCAACCCCGAGGCTGTTCTTGGTCTTGCAACCGGCTCTACTCCTATTGGTCTATATAAAAATATGATTGCCGACCACAAGGAAAACGGCACTTCTTACAAGGCAGTTAAAACCGTAAACCTTGACGAATACGAAGGACTTGACTACTCGTCCGACCAAAGTTACGTTTACTTTATGCGCGACAATCTTTTCGACCATATCGATATCGACCTTGCTAACACCAACATTGAAAACGGTAAAGCACCCGACGCTGAAAAAGAGTGCGATCGCTATAATGCGCTCCTTGAAACTCTTCAACAAGATATCCAAATTCTTGGTATCGGCTCGAACGGTCATATTGCGTTCAACGAGCCTGGCACTCCCTTTGGTAGCGTAACGCACGTTGTTCAACTCGCTGAAAGCACCATTAAGGACAATTCGAGAATGTTCGCTAGCATTGACGAAGTTCCCAAGCGCGCATTTACTATGGGACTTAAAAATATTATGAACGCTAAAAAGATCGTTATTCTCGCTAACGGAGCAAACAAAGCAAAGGCTGTTTACGGTCTTGTAAAAGGCGAAGTAACGGAACAAGTTCCTGCATCCATTCTTCAGCTCCACCCCGATTGCACGGTTATTTGCGACGAGGCGGCTGCCGCTCTTATTAAATAAGGAGAAAAAATTATGAAAGCATTTAAAAACGCAAAAGTTTACGTTGAAGGCGAAGGATTAGTAAAAACCGACCTTTACTTCGACGAATATATCACCTCTATCGGAGCAAGCGACGCTGAGGCAGAAGTTATTGCTCTTCCCGACGACGCTGTAGTTCTCCCCGGATTTATCGACCAGCACATCCACGGCGCAGGCGGATGCGACGCTATGGACGGCACGATTGAGGCTCTTGCAACCATCGCTGACACCGTTGCCAAAGAAGGTACTACTACTTTCCTTGCAACCACGATGACACAAAGCCCCGAAAATATTACTAAGGCTCTTACCGCTGTTAAGGATTATATTGAATCTGACCGTCTTGAAGGCGCGCGTATTTTGGGCGTTCACCTTGAAGGTCCGTTCATCAACGCTGCATTTAAGGGCGCACAACCGGGTGAATATATTGCCGCTCCCGACGTTGACGTTTTCAGTCAATACGACGAGGCAAGTGGACAAAATATTCATATCGTAACGCTCGCTCCCGAAATTGAAGGCTCGGACGACTTTATTACCTATCTTGACAGTATCGGCGTTATTCCTTCTATCGGTCACACGAAGGCAACTTCTGCTGACGTTAGACGCGCTATTAGAAACGGTGCAAAACACACCACTCATACCTATAACGCGCAATCCCCCCTTCATCACCGTGAAATCGGCGTAGTTGGTAGCGCAATGCTTTACGACGATCTTAGATCCGAAGTTATTGCCGACACCATCCACGTTTCCGTTCCCGCGCTCCAACTCCTTGCAAAGTGCAAGCCCGCTGATAAACTTATCCTTATCACCGACGCTATGCGCGCTAAAGGCTTGGGCGAAGGCGTGAGCGAACTTGGTGGTCAAACCGTTATCGTTAAAAACGGCGAGGCTCGTCTTGAGGACGGCACGCTCGCAGGTAGCGTTCTTTTGATGAACCGCGCTATTCAGAATATGGTTGAAAAGGTAGGCGTTCCCTTCCTTACCGCTGTTGATTACGCTACGGCTAACCCTGCAAAAGCGCTTGGCATTTACGAAAGCGTTGGTAGCATCAGCGAGAATAAGACCGCTGACTTCACCGTGCTTAACTCCGCTTACGACGTAATCCTTACCGTTCGCGAAGGCAAAATCATCTACAAAGCATAACTACCGAAGGTGGTTCAGTAGCAGGCAAAGCCTGTTCCGTAGGCTTGAATAATTTTTACAAACATAAGACCATACTGAATTTTAACCGTTCGGTGTGGTCTTTTTCTTTTGCGTAAATAACGGCGGGAGCAAGCCCCCGCCCTACGGGGTTATAGTAAAAAGCAACCGTATAAACAGCCTCCCTCCGAGAGGGAGGGGGACCGCTTGCGGTGGAAGGAGCCTACGATGAATGTTGATATATTCGTGAAAATCATACGACCAAACAACAAACGGGCGGATACTATCCGCCCCTACAAAAATATTATCATAAAAATATTACCTTTACCGCCTATTTCGCGCATACTAAATCACCCTTTGGGTGTTGACAAAATTAAAAAGATGGTGTATGATTATAATATAATTTTCTTTGAGGGGGCTATATGTTAAAATTTTTACGGAACAATATATCGGCGCTTGTTTTATGTGGAGCAATAATCTTAGCTCTTTTATCGGCGCTTATATTGCCCGGTATAATAAGAGTAGACGGCGTCTATACTTATACGGCAAGCGTTTTCAGCCTGATGCTGGGGTACGTGCATATCGTCACTAGGAAATTACCTGCAGGTGAGCAAATTCCCGTGTTTAGTGAAAAAACGGGCACGGGCGGTATGTCCACTTTTGGATTTATCTCGTTTATCTTGCTATGTGTCGCTATCGTCCTTCTCGTCGTTTACTTTTGCACGAAAATCAAATACTTTGATCTAATAAGCGCATTTTTTACAATCATATCCGGTATTTTTATTTTCTTCCTGCTTGAAAGCGGTACGAATATTGTGGAAAAATATTCACCCTCTTTCTTTTACACCTATTTTTATTACACTTTAAGTAGTGGCGCAATACTTTACGGAATATATACTATCGTGGGCGGAACGTTTGCGATTCTGTATAAATTCAAAAGTTTTTTTGCGAAAATAAAATTGTCCTCTCTTATTCCACTTTTTGCCAGCGCGCTTGCAATCATTGCCCTGTTTTTCCTGCCAAGTCGGATCGTAGCCATG
>JAZOUI010000075.1:0-2956 GCA_045658145.1 Pumilibacteraceae bacterium | reverse complement strand
GAAATATTTTGCTCAGCATCAAAAGAATAGTCGAAAACTTTATCGACTTCGCTATTGCTTATGTCAACGATTACTTCTGCTACCATATTTTACAGTTTCAATACCTTGTCGAGAATTATGTCGGCAATTTCACTCTTTTCCATAATAGGAAGTGTTTCTTCACTATCTTTTGTGATAAGAGTTACAATATTTGTATCCGTACCAAAGCCTGCGCCAGCCTTAGTTACGTCGTTAAGAACGGCTAAATCAGCGTTCTTTTTAACAAGTTTTTTTCTAGCATTTTCTAAGCAGTCGTTAGTTTCCGCGCTAAATACAACAAGTTTTTTATCGCCTTTTACTTTGCCTACTTCACTTGCTATATCTACCGTCTTAGTGAACGTCAAAGTGAAACTTTCATCTTTAATTTTCGTGTCGCTATATGCCACGGTATAGTCAGCAGGCGCGGCTGCTTTTATAATAACGTCAGCGCGTTCAAGATTTGCCATAACGGCATCATACATCTCTTTTGTGCTGACAACTTTAATTTGTTCTACTCCACTAGGAACAGGCACGGAAATATTTCCCGTAACAAGAATAACCTTTGCGCCACGGTCAAGCGCCTTTTTAGCGATAGCAACGCCCTGCTTGCCCGTCGAACGATTTGCAATAAAGCGAACGGGATCAATATTTTCGCTCGTGCCACCTGCCGTAACTAGTACGGTCTTACCGTCGTAATCGGGATTAGGCGTAAGCACGTCGTAAATTGCGCGGACAATTTCATCCGGCTCGGCAAGTCTACCGCTACCCACGTCTCCGCACGCTAAAAATCCGCTACCACCTACAACGAAATGAGCGCCACGCTCACGCAAAATTTTCTCGTTATTTTGATACGCTACACTAGTAAGCATATTCGTATTCATTGCAGGCGCTAATAAGAAGGGGCATTTCATTGCCATCGCGGTTGTAGAAAGAAAATCGTCCGCAATACCGCTAGCAAGTTTTCCTGCAAAATTAGCGGTCATGGGAGCAACAACGAACAAATCCGCTTTTTTTGCAAGCGAAACGTGTTCGACCTCCCACTCAAAGTCGCGGTCAAACGTATCTACGATAACTCTGTTGTTAGACAGCGTTTCAAAAGTAAGCGGACTTACAAACTGAGTCGCGTTTTGCGTCATAACAACGTAAACGGACGCACCTGCTTTTCTAAGCGCGCTCACGACGTTACATACTTTGTAAACGGCTATTCCGCCCGTAACGCCTATAACGATATTCTTCCCCGAAAGATTCAAGACTTTTAGTCCTCCGTACGAGCAACTACGCTACCCGTATAAAATTCTTTTGCGGCGTAAGTTACGGGATTAATTCCCTGTGCGCTTAAAACTTCGCCCTTTTTGTCAACTACTTCTTTCGCTCTTTTTGCAGTAACGCAAACGAGCTCGTATTTACATCCTACTTTGTCAATAAGCTTGTCAATAGGTGGATCAATCATCATAATATTTCTTCTAGCCTCCCAAATAGTAAGTTTATATTTTTGATTTTATTTCTTTTTTGACGGCATTGTTGCCAAGTATTCGTTTACGATTTCTTCGTTTCTGTCCATTTTGCATTTTTCAGACTCAATAATAGACAAAACGCGTTCGATCGCTACTTCAAGGTCGTCGTTAAATACAATATAGTCAAACTGCTTATACTTAGCAAGTTCGCTCTTTGCCATAGAAAGACGACGCTTAATAGTTTCTTCAGAATCAGTACCGCGTGCACGCAATCTCTTTTCAAGAGTTTCGTATGAAGGCGGAATAATGAAAATAGATACCGCCTCGGGATACATACGCTTTACCTGCTTTGCTCCCCAGGTGTCGATTTCAAACATTACGTCGTGACCAAGCGAAAGTTTTTCGTAAACAGGCGCTTTGGGCGTGCCGTAGAAGTTATTATAAACTTCGGCGGTTTCCAAAAATTCGCCGTTTGCAATCATCTTTTGGTACTCTTCTTCCGTCTTAAAGAAGTAATGTACACCATCTACTTCGCCTTTTCTGGGCGCTCTAGTCGTAACCGAAATAGAACGCTCGATTTCAGGGCGACGAATAAGCACTTCGTTATAAACGGTGCCTTTGCCTGCTCCACTAGGTCCGGAAATTACTATCAACAATCCTTTCTTCTTCATAGTATCTTACTCCACGTTTCTGATTTGTTCTTTAATTTTTTCCAACTCGTTCTTCATATAAATTACCAGCGACGTCAATTCTCCATCGTTGGATTTTGAACCCATAGTATTGATTTCTCTGCCCATCTCTTGCGATACGAAATCAAGGTTTCTTCCTTGCGGTGCGCTAGAAGTAAATGCGTTTCTAAACTGCGCAATATGCGAGTGAAGTCTGCTCATTTCTTCGTTGATGTCCGCTTTGTCCGCAAAAAACGCTACTTCGTTGATAAGACGCGCTTCGTCAATTTCAATTTCTCCAAGCGCTTCGGTAATTCTTGTACGAAGTTTTTCTCTATACTCCGCTACAACCATAGGCGCACGCGTTTCTGCCTTAATTAAAGCACCTTCGATATTATCAACAAGTCTTGCAAGGTCATCCGTAGCCGTTTTACCTTCCACCGTACGCATAGCGTCAAGCGCCTTTACTGCGCCTTCTACCGTCTTTTCAACGATAGCGCGAATTTCGTCCGCGTTTTCTTCGTCCGCCTTTTCGCCTATTACTCCGCTCAATCTCATAAGGTCACTTGTGGAAAGATCGTTGTTAATCAAAAACTTTTCTCCGAGTTTTTGAGCAACGTCAACGTAAGCCTTCGCCATTACTTCATCCACTTCAATATGCTTGTCCTGCGTGGATTCATAAGTAAAAAATACGTCAACCGAACCTCTGCTCAAATACTTCTTTATCGTGCGCTTTGCTACGTCTTCAAAAGGCGCAAGCGCTTTGGGAATACGGCAGTTTATTTCGAGATAACGGTTATTTACCGATTTCATTTC
>JAZOUI010000074.1:0-1842 GCA_045658145.1 Pumilibacteraceae bacterium | reverse complement strand
ATGAGTGGCGCTATAAATGAAAGTGGAGTTTTGCGAATTAGGGTAACTCAAAGCGCTCAAACGTCGACGGTTGGACGAATACTTGATTTAGTGGAAAACGCTACGCAGAATAAGGCTAAAACGGAAAGTTTCATAACGCGTTTTGCGCTTGTTTATACGCCCATAGTGGTAATTTGCGCATTGCTTTTAGCAATAGTGCCACCGATATTTGTAGGCATAACGTCCCCCGACGTTTGGTCAATTTGGGTGTATCGAGCATTAGTATTTTTGGTCGTTTCTTGCCCCTGCGCGCTAGTAATCAGCGTGCCACTCGCATTTTTTGGTGCAATCGGCAAGGCGAGCATGACGGGCGCGCTGGTAAAGGGCGGAAATTATCTTGAACTTTTAGCAAAAACGGACGTTGTGCTTTTAGACAAAACGGGGACTATCACGAAGGGCAGTTTTGAAATAATTGACGTTTATCCACGAGATAAACGAGACGAAATACTTAATTTGCTCGCTATTGCAGAAAGTCGTTCGTCGCATCCTATCGCAAAAGCGCTAATGATTGAAGGAATTGATGATAGCGGTTACGAAATTTTTGAAAGTGCAGGCTATGGCGTAATAGCAATAAAACAAGATGAAAAATTACTATGCGGTAATGTTGAACTTTTGAGAAAGAACGGCGTGATTTTTGAAGAACGACAGGGTACGGGTACGCCCGTTTACGTTGCACGCAATAGTCAATACGTTGGCTACGCCGTTGTTGGAGACACTATCAAAAACGATAGCAAAGATGCGATAAAAGAGTTGAAAGCAATGGGCATAAAAGTAGTTATGCTTACGGGCGACAATGAAGAAAATGCAAATGCGATTGCAAGCGAAGTAGAAGTCGACGAATATAAAAGTGCGCTTTTGCCTGCAGGTAAAGTGGATGAAAGCAGTAAATATCTAAAAAGAAAGGGTAAAACTGCTTTTGTGGGTGACGGAATAAACGACGCGCCCGTGCTTGCTATGGTGGACGTGGGAATTTCTATGGGGAATATAGGTAGCGACTGTGCTATCGAGGCGTCAGATGTCGTTTTGATCAATGATTCACTAAAAAGTATTCCTGTAGTTATAAAAACGGCGAAAAAAAGCGTTAAGATTGCCAAGCAAAATATAATTTTTGCGCTTGGGATAAAGTTTGCCGTACTTGCTTTGTCTGTGTTTGGACTAGCAAATATGTGGCTTGCCGTATTTGCCGACGTGGGAGTAACTTTTTTAGCGGTAATCAATTCAATGCGTATGCTGATTAAAAACAAATAATAAAGACGCCGTATAACGTTATACGGCGTTTTGCTATTTATTGCTGTAAATTAATCTATGCGATTGCCCCAAAAATCAATGTTTGCAAATGGTGTGTCATTGATTGTAAGTTTACTTCTATTATGAATTTCGGTGGCATTTTTATAAAAGTGCGCGGGCGTAAGGGGTGTTTTTCTTTCGATTGTTTTTGTGGAAAGGAAGGATAGTTCGTACAAGAACGTGCCTTCATAACCCACTTCGTCAAAAGCATCAATCATTGACACCCAGTCGATTTTGCCTTCGCCTGGTAGCCAATGACGCTCGTTAACGTAGTCAAAGTCGGAAACGTGCACGGTAACTAATCTATCTTTTACCGCGCGAAGAAAATCTTCGCCTTTTTCGGAAAGAAGGTGGTTTGTGTCAAAGCAAACGCCAAGATTAGGATTGTCGCCGATAAGATAAAGTATATCGCTGTGATGATTGCCCAAACAAGTACGGGGCAAATCTTCTACTGCAATAATCGCGTCATATTCCTTTGCAACGACTGAAAGTTCTTCAAGCGACTTCTTTGCTTGG
>JAZOUI010000073.1:0-7846 GCA_045658145.1 Pumilibacteraceae bacterium | reverse complement strand
GAATTGATCAATATGGCGATTTTGCGCGAGTAATAGACTATAAGACGGGCTCGGTGGAATTTAGTTATTCAGACCTTTATTACGGCAAGAAAATTCAGCTTATGATTTATATGCGAATTTTAATAAACAACGGGTACCGTCCTGCGGGATTTTTCTATTTTCCGTTTGCCGTGGCTTGGCGCGACAACGATTATTCGCATAGATTAACGGGTGCTTTTAACACCGATTTTGAAGTGGTAACGGCGTTTGACAGAAGTATTGCGCAAGGCGGAAAGAGTAAAGTTTTTGAGTGCGAAGTCAAGATTAATGATAAGGGAGCAATCTCGTTTGGACGTAACGCAAAGGCGAAAAGTGAAGATGATCTTTTTGCCCTTACTCAGTACGCTGAACTCGTAGCGGAGAAAGCGATAGAAGACATTAACGAAGGTAGAATTGCTCCTTGTCCAAGCGCAACTAGTGCAAGTAGTAGTTGTTCGTATTGTGAGTATAAGTCGGTATGCCCACGTACCTGTGAGCGTGAACTTGGCTCTATTTCAGCGGATGAAGTTATTGAGGCGGTGAAAAAATGAATTTTACTGAAGAACAAAAGAAAGTTATCACCACTCGTGGCGGAAATTTGCTAGTGTCCGCGTCGGCAGGTAGTGGAAAAACAACCGTGATGATCGAGCGCATTTTGTCGTTACTTTTAGACGACGGCGTATCGCTTGAAAATATGGTAATTTGTACTTTTACACGTGCCGCAGCAGCCGATATGCGCGAAAAATTGCAAACCGTATTGATGGAAAAGGCGAACGAGAATAACGAAATTGCACAGCGTCAACTCGCACTTCTTCCTACTGCGGAAATTAGCACTATGCATAGTTGGTGTCAACGACTTATAAAAACGTATTTTTATGCGATAGGCGCAGATCCGGCGTTCGAACTTTTGGATGAAAACGAGGCGCTTTCGCTTAAAAACGAGGCGGTAGGTGAGGCTATTGCGAGTGAAATGGAAAATCCTAGTGATGATTTTTCGCTATTGTACGAAATTATGGAAAGCCGTCGCTCCGACGCGCCTTTGCGTAAATTGATAACTAAAATTTACGAATTTTCACGCGCTCAAGAAAATCCTGATGAGTTTTTGGACGTGCGCGCGTTTGAAGGCGCTATGCACCCAAGAAAGTGCAAATCGGCGATGGAAGAAGAACTTAACTTGATAAACAGTCGCTACCTTGCAAGCGCGAGAGAATTATTAGAAGAAACGCGCAAAGCGGGATTTAAGCGCAACGAAGGACCGCTTACTAATTTTTGCGAGTTTTTGGCGGGAAATATTCACGCTGGTTCGAGTACGCCTACGGGCGGAATTCCGCAAGGGATGGAAGAACTCAATGAAAAATTTAAGAAGTTAAAATCGGATTACGCCAGCGCAACTAAGGGCTTTGACGAGTTTAACTTTTTGCCCGATCCCAAGTTAAATTTCAATCTTGTTAAAACGCTCGTTAGCCTTACGAAGAGTATGGCAAAAAGATACGAAGAAAAGAAAAAGAAGAAGGCGAAACTTGATTATTCGGACCTTGAACATCTTGCAAAAAAACTTTTGCAGTCGGAAACAATGGAAGAAATTTCCAAAAGATACAAGTATTTATTTGTGGACGAGTATCAGGATATCAATCCATTGCAAGAGAGTATGATTGCGCTACTTAAAGGCGTGACGGTTTTTGCCGTTGGTGACGTAAAGCAGAGTATTTACGCGTTCAGAATGTGTGAACCAGGAATTTTCCTTAAAAAGTACAAGGGATTTCGCCATTATGGATTTAAAAAACCTATTTCTCTTAATGAAAACTTTCGTTCAACTAATGAAGTTTTGCAGTTTGCAAACGAAGTTTTCGACGAGTTGATGACCGAGAAGTTTGGTCAAATTGATTACAAAAATAACGCGCGACTTATCCCAGGACTTAACCAAAGTGGCGGTAAGGTAAAACTAAAAGCAATCGTTATCAATAACGAGCCCGTAGTGGTGGACGGGGTATATAGCGTAACGCGTAACGTGCAGGCAAAAAGAACTGCCGTTGACGTAGAAACGGACGTTATAGTCAACGACATAGTTTCAAAACTTAATGACAGTATTGTTGTAAACGGCGTACTACGTCCTGTTCGGTTTTCCGATTTTGCCGTACTTTTTTCGGCGCGTGACGGTAGAGTAAAACTACTGTATGAAAAGTTACATAACCTTGGAATTCCCGTGTCGGTTACGGATAAATCCACTTACGAATCCGTTTACGAAGTCAATATTTTGATTGAATTTTTGAAGTATCTTACTGACTTTACTAACGATATTTCGCTTGTGGCTTTGCTGTTAAGTCCGCTAGTAAATATGAGCGAAGACGACCTTGCAATCGTGAGAAAGTTTGATAGGAAAGAAAAAAGTTTTTATGCGCTTTGTCAAAAATATGCAAGCGTAAAAAAGGACGGAATTGCGCAAAAACTCAATGGCTTTTTTGCACTTTCGCAGGAGTATTTGTCATATTCGTATACGCATACGGTAGGCGAGATTTTGGGTAAACTCGTGGCTAGTCAAAACTGGTTTATTTATCTTTTCTCGCTTGCTGATTGCTCGACGAAGGTGGATGCGCTAGAAAGTTTCTTGAACGACGTTAATACTGCGTCGTGGGGACAAAATTTAGACGAGTGCGTGCGATATTTGACGGAAAGCGAGTGTCAATTCAATCGTACAGCAGAAACAAATGCAGTAAAACTTATGACCATACACGCATCAAAAGGCTTGGAATTCCCGTTTGTGTTCTTAATGAATACGAGCAGGCAGTTTAGGAATCGTGAACTTAGCGATAAGGTAATTCTTGACTCGCAACTAGGTTTGTGTATGCGCCATCACGATAATGAAAAACGTACGATAAGTGCAAGCAAACTTACTTTCGTTGCAGGAATAAAAAAGAAACGCGCGCTAAACGAAGAGAGAATGAGACTGTTGTACGTTGCGCTGACTAGAGCGAAAAACGAACTTATGGTTTACGCCTGCACGAATTCAAAAGATAAACTTTTCGAAGGTCAATCGCCTAAAATGTTTGAAGAAGGTAGAAGTTTTTACGACTGGTTAAAGCCTTTCTATCTTAGTCATGGCTACGAACTTGTTAACGGAAACGACGTTGAACTAATCGGTTCGCTCGATGGATTTGTCGGAAAGAAAAATAACGCTGATGGCGTAGATTTTACTGACGCTAAAAAGTATCTTGACTACGCTTATCCCTATCAAAGCGCGCCTGTAAAAAGTAGCGTAACTGCCGTTATGAAAGAAGAAACGGAAGGGGACGTACCCGTTTATTTGACAGGTTCGGATGATGATCGCGCGGCAAAACGCGGTAGCGCGTATCATAAAGCGATGGAAATTATTGATTTTGATGCGGACTTTGAAAGTGAGTGGGCTAGGATAAAAGACACGTTTAGCATAAGTGAATACGTGGAAAAGGACGAAATTGCTACGGCGCATAAAATCGTAGGGCAGTTTGTAAAAGGTAAGCAGTATTATCGCGAGCAACAGTTTATTTATAAGCGTGATGATGGTATGCTTATTCAGGGCGTTATCGACTTGCTTGTTATTGATAATGGCAAAGCAACCGTTATCGATTACAAAACGTCGAAAATGCAAACGATACAGTCGGGCGCGTACGATATGCAGTTATCGTTATATATGAAAGCGAGCAAAGAAATATTAGGTCTTATTCCTGAAAAGGCAATGATTTACTCGTTCAAAGTAAATGATTTTGTGGACGTAAATATTTTATAAGAAATGCAAACGAAAAGGGACGTACCCACTTGTTTTAGTGGTACGTCCCTTGTTTTTTGATGTTTTATACCGAGAAAAGAAGTTCGGAATAGGTGGGGAAAGGCCAGTAATCTTTTCCAACGATTATTTCAAGCGAGTCACAAGCATCGCGTAGTTCCTTCATTGCGGGAATAACTTTGTCACGATAATCGTTAATCGCAATAGTGCAGTTTTTAATAGCCTTTGCGTTTAGAGTGTAATCGGTAAGCGTGCGAGTCATAGCGTACGCCTTGTCAAGAAGTTCGCTTACCCTAGTCAGTAAGTCGCGTTCAGCATAACAACTTGCGCCGATTTTCTCTTTGTTCTTAACTGCGATTGCTAAATCTGATGCGAAATGCATACAAGCAGGCAAAATTTCACGATTTGCCATTTCAAGCATTGTAAGCGCCTCGATGTTAATAACTTTGCAGTAGTGCTCGGTTAAAATTTCATAGCGTGCATAAACTTCGGAGGGTGAGTAAACGCCGTATTTTTCAAGCATACGGATATTTTTCTCATCAGTAAGGCGAGCGAGAGCAGACGGAGTATCGCGAAGATTGAGAAGTCCACGCTTTTGCGCCTCAACCGTCCATTCATCCGAGTAGCCGTTGCCGTTGAAAAGGATGCGCTTGTGCTTAAGATAAGTTTCTTTAATTAGCGCCTTTACGTCGCTTATAAAGTCGGTGCTGTTTTCTAGTTTTGTGCAAATAACGTCGAACGCCTCGCTAACCGCCGCGTTAATAATCGTGTTGGGGAAGGAAACGTTAGCCATTGATCCAAGCATACGGAATTCGAACTTATTTCCCGTGAAAGCAAAGGGTGAAGTACGGTTACGGTCAGACGTGTCTTGCATAAAAGTGGGGATAACGTCCACGCCAATATTCATCGCTGTAGCCTTTTTGTGTTCGTAAACGGTATCGTTTCCGATGGATTCAAGTATGCTTGAAAGTTCATCACCAAGATACATTGAAATGATAGCAGGGGGTGCTTCGTTTGCACCAAGACGGTGATCGTTACCAGGGCTTGCTACGGAAATACGAAGAAGGTCTTGGTGTTCGTCAACTGCCTGCATAACAGCGCAAAGAATAGTAAGGAAAAGTAAATTTTCTTCGGGCTTTTTGCCAGGGTTAAGCAAGTTTTCGCCTTCTTCTGTGCAAAGCGACCAGTTGTCGTGTTTACCGCTACCGTTAACGCCCTTAAAAGGCTTTTCGTGGAGTAGACAAACTAGGTCGTGCTTGTCAGCGATTTTTTTCATAAGTTCCATTGTGAGTTGGTTGTGGTCACAAGCAACGTTAACAACGGAGAACACGGGTGCAAGTTCGTGCTGAGCAGGAGCGGCTTCGTTATGGCGAGTTTTTGCTAAAACGCCTAATTTCCAAAGTTGCTCGTCAAGTTCTTCCATAAACTTGAGCACGCGTGGCCTAATCGTACCGAAGTAGTGATCTTCAAGATCTTGTCCCTTAGGTGGCTTTGCGCCGAAAAGCGTTCTGCCCGTAAAGATAAGGTCTTTACGTTTGAGATAATACTGTTTGTCGATAAGGAAGTATTCTTGTTCAGGACCTACCGTGGTAATAACGGACGACGTTTCTTTTCCAAACAAGCGCAAAAGTCTTACCGTTTGGTCGGAAAGCGTTTTGCAAGCGCGAAGGAGGGGCGTCTTTTCATCAAGAACTTGTCCCGAGTACGCGCAAAATGCAGTAGGGATACAAAGCGCGCCGTCTTTTACGAAAGCGTAACAAGTGGGATCCCAAGCAGTATAGCCACGCGCCTCGAAAGTGGAGCGCAGTCCGCCGTTAGGGAAAGACGATGCGTCTGATTCGCCCTTAATGAGTTCCTTGCCCGAAAATTTCATAATAACACCGCCGTTAGCATCGGGAGTTATGAAACTATCGTGCTTTTCGGCAGTAATACCCGTCATAGGTTGGAACCAATGCGTGTAGTGAGTTGCGCCCTTGGAAATTGCCCAATCTTTCATAGCGTCCGCAATGACGTTAGCAATTTCAAGAGGAAGTGGTTCGCCTGCTTTTACGAGCGTTTTAAATTTTTCATAAACGTCGGCGTCTAGACGGTTGCGCATAACGCTGTCATTAAAAACTAGACTACCAAAGAATTCGGGAATATTCATAATATACTCCTTTTTCACCAAATATGAAACAATTATAATATTTTGCACTTACATTGTCAAACTCTTTTCGCTGATAGCGTAAAAAATAATCGTTTTTTGTGCAAAAATGCATTATTTTGATGAGATTTTTCCAAAAAGCAAATTACGAGATGATAAAAAAGCAAATATATTACATTTTATTTTATTATTTTTAATTATTTATATTGCTTTTTTTAAAAAAGTAGTGTATAATATGACTATACAGCATAGTAAGGCTACAATGGATTGCTCGGTTGCCGAGTGATAAGGGAGTTTGGATGAGACTGCTGACTAGTTTTAGTTAAATATGGGGAAAGTATGACGCGTACCGAAAAAGGTGCGCGTTTGGTGCGATGCGAAGATTTTTCGTAAAAGCAGTCCGACAAAATGATGAAGCGAATTTTTCCACAAGTAAGTGGACGTTTAACAAAATAAGGAGAGGGCAAAGATATGAAAAAGAAAAAATGTATAGCAATGCTACTTGCCGGTGGTCAAGGCACTAGACTTTATGCGCTTACGTCCGGTATAGCAAAACCCGCTGTTTCGTTTGGTTCTAAATACCGTATTATTGACTTTACGCTTAGTAACTGTACTAATTCGGGCATAGACACCGTAGGCGTGCTTACTCAGTATGAGCCGTTAGTTCTTAACGAGTATATCGGTGGCGGTAAGCCGTGGGATTTGGACCGTAGTTATGGTGGTGTGCATACGCTTTCGCCCTATCAGGCTAAAAAGGGTGGCGAGTGGTATAAAGGTACTGCAAACGCTATTTACCAAAATATCCATTTTCTTAACAAGTATGAAAGCGAGCACGTTTTGATTTTGAGTGGTGACCATATCTACAAAATGGACTATTCGAAAATGCTTGCCGAGCATATCGCAAACGACGCTGACTGCACCATTGCGGTTATTGACGTTCCGTGGGAAGAGGCGAGCAGATTTGGTATTATGAGTTTTGACGAAAATCGCAGAATTACCGAGTTTGCTGAAAAACCTGCTCAGCCCAAGAGCAATCACGCATCGATGGGCGTGTACATTTTCAAAAAGGACGTGCTTGTTGACGAACTTTGTCGTGACGAAGAAGACGAGAAGTCAAGCAACGACTTTGGTAAAAACATTATTCCGTATATGCTTAATAACGGCAAAAGAATGTTTGCTTACTCGTTCGAAGGATACTGGAAAGACGTAGGTACGATTACTTCGCTTTGGGAGGCGAATATGGACCTTCTCGGTGAAAATCCGCCTATGAATCTTAACGAAAAAGAGATGAGAGTTTATTCTCGTAACGAACCCCTTCCCCCGTCGTTCGTGGGTGAGACGGGTAGCGTTAAAAACTCCATTTATACCGCAGGTTGCGAAATTTACGGAACGGTTATAGACAGCGTTCTTAGTGAGGACGTTACTATAGGAAAGGGTAGTGTGGTACGTAATAGCGTGATAATGCGCGGAACGGTAATCGGCGAGAACGTTACCATTGATTATGGTATGATTGATGAGAACGTAACCGTTTGCGACGGCGTTGTAATTGGCGACGAAGAAAGCAGTAAAGACCGTATCGCACTTATTGGTAGAGGATGCGTTATCGGTAGCGAAGCATACGTTGCGTCGGGCGAAATTGTAGAGAAGAAGTGAGGTGCGCTATGAAAACTTTGGGAATAGTTTTTTCTAACCTACACGACAAAGAAATAAACGAACTCACGGCGCAAAGAACGCTTGCCTCCGTTCCGTTCGGCGGAAGATATCGCCTTATCGACTTCGTTTTGTCGAATATGGTCAACAGCGGAATTAATAATATCGGTATTATTACGAAATATAACTACCAGTCGCTAATGGAACATATCGGTAGCGGAAAAAGTTGGGATTTGTCGAGAAAGCACGGTGGACTGGTAATACTACCGCCGTTT
>JAZOUI010000072.1:0-1948 GCA_045658145.1 Pumilibacteraceae bacterium | reverse complement strand
AAATAAAGCGCACAGCTGATGAAATAGCTTGATCCCGCTTTCAGATAGTTTACGAATTTAGGCTCTAAGTCGCCTGACGGATGAAAAGCGAAGGGTAGTGCTACCGTGATAATGCAATCTACGATCACGTTTATCGCGGATAGCGTTTCGGATATCGTGGTGGCGCTTTCGACGAGGCTCATAACGTTGCAAAAAACCAGCCCCAAAATGATTATTAATAACAAAATAGAGTGATTTTTTTGTTTTGCAATAAAAAATAATATATAAATTGTGATATCAAGTAGTGCCAGATTGAGCGGAACGATTGACATATATAGCGCCACGAGCGAGCCTTTTCCGGTAAGTCCAACTATCAGCGTAACGCCAACTAACGCTCCGTATATAATAATAAGGATTTTAAGCGCTTTGGACGCGCCGCAGTCCTGTTCAAAGCTGTCAGTGATCTTAGAAATATCACTTTCGCCCGTGTGCTTTACGGGGCGTCGTCTGTTTTCGCTAAGACGGGGCGGATTTTTTATTTCCGAAAAAGTGGGCGGAGTTTTTACCCGGATAGGCTGAGTGGTAGGCGTATCGTCTACGACTATCGTTTCACTCTGATCAGGCGCGTCGCTTTCTTCCTTTACGAAAAACGCTTGCGCCGTTTCGCCTATTCCAAGCAGTTGGTCGCTCGTCACCTCAAAAAGCTCGCAAAGTGCGGATACCGCTTGGATATCAGGCTGGTTTTGTCCTCTCTCCCACGCGGAAATGGTTTGGGGAGAGTAGCCAACTTTTTCGCCAAGTTCATTTTGAGTCCAGCCTTTTGCTGGCGGAGTTTTTTAATTCGTTCACTTATCCTGTTGCTCATACAATCATTATAGCCATTTTAATGAAATTAGTCAATTATTTATAGCCAAAATAGAATTCTACGAATACTGTAATTGTTTTTTTGTGAATGAGAAAAAACAGAAACGGCGTACCACGTTATACGCCGTTTTGATGATTTTTGTCGTTATTCGTTAATTTTTGACTATTTTAATTCGTCTAACGAGTACGCGCGCGACCAAGCGTGATAGCCTTTTTCATCAACTATTTCTACGCGGATATAGGGCGAAGAAACAGGCTTTTCGGCTAAGAGCATATTGTCAAAATAAGGGTTAAGGTTAAATTGTGCTTCAGTTACGGGCGAATCGGTTGCGTTTATCACGCGAGAAAATCTGTGTTCACTAATAACTGCGACGGAACGGCAGGGGGACGTAGCCACGTGAAGTATGCCATCTTCGATATAAAGTTCGTTAATTTGCGGACCTGAAGAAGAATAAAAATCACCTTTTTCAAGCGCGCTAATAATGGTAGAATAGTTAAGGTCGTTTGCCTTGACAATCGTCCAACCGCCGAAAGAATCATGAGCGTTGTCGCCACCGTTATGATTGTCGTCCGCTGCGATAGGCGAAACGGCTACGCCACGGCGAAGTAGATCGTCAAGGGGCTGAGTGGTGTCGTTAAGGAACGCATCTACAACGCAACCCGTGTTAAATACTTCTACGCCCCATAGCCCTTTTAATGCCGAGTAGTCGGTAAAGTCCTGAATGGACCAAGCGGGGTGATTTAGCGTAACAAAAAATCCTTCTTCGTTACAGCGCTTTATGATATCGTTTATGCTGTCAACGTCGTAGTGACGCGTTTCGCTACGCTGTTCCATTTCGGGAGTGACGTAAGGAAGAGTTTGTTTTAGCCAAACGTAGTTTTTGCTCCATCCTGGGAAGGTCGTTTTATTAGGGTCTTTACTCAAAAAGTTAAGATGGTAAACTTTTTTGAACAAGAACGAGTTTGTAATAACGCTTTCGTTGTCGTTTGCCGAAATTTCCGTGGCGGTAATTGCCAAGAAGTTTTCGTCGCAAAGTTCAGGATGCGGAATCATAATTTCGTGGTCGGTGTACGCTATGATGGAGTAACCGCGCTTTTGATACTC
>JAZOUI010000071.1:0-3895 GCA_045658145.1 Pumilibacteraceae bacterium | reverse complement strand
GGTTTAGTTTCGCTGTACGCTATTGAAAACAGCGCAAAACGTGTGATTGCATCTGACGTTAGCGTAGGCTCGCTTAAAAAGGCGCAAGAACTTCTCGCAGGTTATGAAAACGTGAGTTTTGTGGTAAGCGACGGCTTTGATAACGTTAACGAACAGGTTGACGTAGCAGTTATTTCGGGTATGGGCGGACGGAAAATTTTGGAAATTATTTCTCGTCTGACCTACCAACCTACGCTTATTTTAGGCGCACAGCATAACGTTTACGAACTGCGTCAATACCTTTGCGAAAACGGTTGGGTCATAGAAAAAGACTTTTGTTTTTTTGACCGTGGCAAGTATTACGATTTTATACGAGCCGTCCCTGGAAAAAGTGAAACGCCCACCCACGTACAGCTTGGTTTTGGTATGTACTACAAACAAAAGAACGAGCATTTGTTATCATTTTTGCTCGATCAAAAACAAAAAATTAACGGTTATAAATTAACCGAAAGCAATTTACAGAGACTCGCTCTTATAGAGGAGGTACTTAAATGGCAAGTGTAAAAGATATTGTACGGCTTATTAACGCCGTCGCGCCCGAGTGTAATGTGATTAAGGATGGCTACGACAACGTAGGGCTTATCGTTGGCAAGGTTGAAAACGAAGTTAGCAACGTGTTGTGTTGTTTGGACGTGACGGAAGAAGTTTTAGCCGAGGCAATCGAAAACGACGTGCAAATGATAATAGCGCATCATCCTATGCTTTTTATGCCCACTAACCGTGTGACTGACGATACGGTTTTGGGTAGAAAAATTATCACGGCAATCGAGAGTGGAATTGCAATTTACGCCGCTCACACTTCACTTGATTTTACGGCAGGTGGAATTAACGACTACGTTGCAAAACTTCTCAAACTTGAAAACTCGCGCGTAATGGATCCCTACATTTCCGACATTGACGGACTAGGTAGAGTAGGCGACTTGGCTGAGAAAAAGTTGGTTACTGTGCTTAAAGAAGAAGTGGAAAAAATCTTTTCCGATTCTTACGTTCGTATTATAGGCGAGCCGTATGATTACGTTTCGCGCGTGGCGATTATTAACGGGGCAGGCGGTGGCGATACGTCGTACGTTGATTTGGCGCTTGACGCTGGCGCGGACTGTCTTATCACGGCAGACTTAAAACATCACGTTGCGGTTTATGCGAAAGAAAACGGCATTACAGTTATTGAACCGCAACATTATACAATGGAGCACGTCTATATTTCCGAACTCGTGCGCATACTTGAAGAAGAGGCTCAGGAAACGGATTTGGGAGTGACGTTTATTCAGTCCGAAAAGGACATAAACCCAAGAATTTAGTAAAAAACAGGTGCGCGTTATTTGGCGCGCAATGGAGGCAATATGAATTTAGAAGCATTATTGAAGTATCAGAAAGCAGACCTTGAATACAAGAAACTTAACGACGAGATTAAGAAAAATCCTGATTATAAAAAGATGAAGGAAAACAAGGAACTTTACAACGTCGCAAAGCAAAAAGGCATTGATAGCGAGGCTGTGGCTGAAAACGTACTTGCACAGTATAACAGCGCGCTTGAATTTATGAACGAAAACGCGAAGAAGGTTGAAGAACTTTGCGCAAAGATAAGCGCAGGACAACTTAGCGACGAAGATGAAATCAAGGCAGTTGAAGAACTTGAACAACTCAAGACGGCGTTCGTTGAGTGGGAGAAAAAAGCCTCGCAACTTAAAGCAAACGCGGAAAAGGCGCTTTCTGAATATGCAACTGCTCAAAAGAGTGGTAAAACGGCAAGAGCAGAATATGAAACTGCAAAAGCAAAATACGAACAATTCAAGGAATCTAAAGCGAGTGCGCTTGCAAAACTTAAAGCAAATCGTGATTCTTTGGCGCCGGCAGTTGACGAAGAAATTATGACCATTTATAAACAATTAACGGACGAAGGAAAGTATCCTGCTTTCGTGGCGCAACTTGGCGAAGAGAAGTTCCCCACTTGTGGTGCGTGTGGAATGATGCTTTCGGACACGGCAAAGCGTGACCTTAACTCGAACGGATATTGCCGTTGTGAGACTTGCCATAGAATTATTTACAAACCGTAAGCATACAATTAACTAGATACACAACGGAGTGTGATTTATGACTAAAATAACAAAAGCCGTTATCCCTTGTGGTGGAATGGGTACGCGTTTTTTACCTATAACAAAGGCCGTGCCTAAGGAAATTTTGCCCATAGTGGATACGCCTGTGCTTAGTTACATAGTGGACGAGGCGATTGACAGCGGAATAACGGACGTTATGATTGTAATCAATTCGCATAAGGAAATGATTCGCGAGTATTTTACTCCGACGGCGTGGCTTGAAGATACGTTGTCTAAAGCAGGTAAAACCGAATACGTCCAGTTATTAAAGAGTATTTATTCACGCGCAAACATTGTTTTTGCATATCAGCCTGAACCCAAGGGTAGTGGTGATGCCGTGCTCCAAGCGGAGAAATTCACGGGGGACGACCCCTTCTGTTTGAGTTGGGGCGACGATTTGATTGTGGGGGACGAACCCGTTATGGGACAACTTGCAAAAGCGTATGAAAAGTACGAAACGCCTATTTTGGGCGTTCAGCGAGTTGACACCGACGATATCGTAAAATACGGTGTAGCGAAGATTGCTTTTAGTGATGGCAGAGCGCACAAGTGTGACGCGATTATTGAAAAGCCTGCACTTCACGAAATTCCTTCCCGTCTTACTAGTTTGGGAAGATACGTTCTTGACAAGCGAGTTTATGACGAAATTAGAATTACTAAGCCTGGCAAAAACGGTGAAATTCAACTTACTGATTCGCTTAACGCTATGTGTGCAAAATCGGGCGTTTATGCTTATGAGTTTACGGGCAAGCGTTACGATATGGGCGACAAGTTTGGCGCTATGCAAGCAATGGTTGAACTTGGATTGAAGAGTGACGAGTATGGCGAACGTTTCCGTAATTACTTAAAGGAATTTGCAAAAACGTTATGAGTAGTTACGAAAATGCCTTTGTTTTTACCGACGACGTAAGCGTTATTGAGCGTGGAAAAAATTGCAATATTACGACGTTCACCGTTGCGACAAACTACCCCGAAAAGTTTAATCTTGAAGGCGTTACGGCATATAAAATTGTCAAAACGGAAGGTGACGTGGTAGGTGATTTTCTATTTTTACCGTCGCTTACGGACGAAAAAACTGGGGATGCAGTTATTGATAAAGTGCTTGGAGATAACGCAAAACTAATCGTTTCGGCGTGTTATAGTTTGGACGAAATCGGGCTAATTGACGTAAAGTATCATCTTTCGCCCGTGCAATTACTTCATAAACTAGGACTTTTAGAAAAATGCACCGTAGTGGGTGGTGTTTATCTTGATCGCGACGACGTTGACCTTATGAGTCAATGCGGTACGCCTCTTGTGCTTTGCCCTACGTCGTCAATGGGTTACGGATACGGAATACCGCACTTTTGCGCGTACGAAAACAAACTCAACGTAAAACTTGGTAGTGGTGATAACCGCTTTAATTGTAATGGCGATATGATTGCCGAGGCGCGTGCTCTCGTTTTAGGCGTAAATAGCGAAATGCGCGGTCAGGTTTTATCGGCGGAAAAAGCGATTGCACTTATCGGAGGAAATGCGCATAACGCGTATAAAAAATTATTTGGATAAAATTGAATCCCCGACTTTTCGGGGATTTTTAAGTAGGTGGGTATGGATAAAAAACTTAACGTTTTAATAACGGGCTCGTCGTCAGGAATAGGCAAAGCCGTATGCGATTATTTTTTAAGTCAAGGGCATTGCGTGTTTGGAATAGACGTAAAAAATGCGGATAAAAGTGAAGGCTTAACGCACTTTTCAGCATCAGTAACCGACGAGAGTGCTTT
>JAZOUI010000070.1:0-5505 GCA_045658145.1 Pumilibacteraceae bacterium | reverse complement strand
AAGTCCTACGTCGATAAGGAAATTAAGTCTTGACTTAATCTCACGCATAATGGGTTTTGCGATAATTTCATTAGAAACGGAAAGTTTAAGTCCGTCAATAAACTGCTTGATTTTAACAATAGGCAAATCGGATAATTGAGCGATATTAAGTCCGCCTACGGTAACGGCAAGTGCCTCTTTTTTCAATCTTTTGCCGTGACACTCGGGACAAGGCGTTTCACGCATATACTTGGAAATAACGCTCTTTACGTAATCACTACTTGTTTCTCTAAAACGGCGTTCAAGGTTATTGACTATGCCTTCATATTCCTTTTGATAACTGCCCGAAAAGTTTGCCGTTTGATAATTAAGGTCAAGTTTTTCGTCGTTGCCGTATAACAACATATGCTGAATTTCCTTCGGCAAGTCCCTAAAAGGCGTGTCAAGCGAAAATCCGTAGCGTTTACTAAGCGCTTTAAAGAACATTGAACCGATTTGACTAGTGTCAAAATTCCACGACGAAACGTTAAGCGCGCCTTCGTTCAAACTTTTACTTCCGTCGCCATAGATAAGTTCAGGATCAAGCGTTTGCTTAAACCCGAGTCCACTACACTCGGGACACGCGCCAAAGGGCGAGTTAAAGGAAAACAGACGGGGCTCGACTTCACTAATGGAAATTTCGCAGTCGGGACACGCGTATTTAGTAGAAAAAAGTTGTTCCTGTTCGCCATTATCTACCGTTACTATTCCGTCGGCAAGTTTTAATGCCGTTTCCAAACTGTCGGTAAGGCGTTTTTCAATGCCCGGTTTTACGACAAGTCTATCCACTACTACGCTGATGTTATGCTTGATTTGTTTGTCAAGCACGATTTCTTCGTCAAGAAGGCGAACTTGACCGTCCACTTTTACACGTGGATAGCCTGCCTTTCTAAAAGCATCCAGTTCCTTCTTAAATTCGCCTTTTTTGCCACGAGCAAAGGGGGCGTTAATGAGAATTTTACTACCCTCGGGATACGACATAATCTTATCGACAATTTGGTCGATAGACTGCTGTTCTATCTCCTTCCCACACCTTGGGCAATGCACCACGCCAGTACGCGCATATAACAAACGAAGGTAGTCGTGTATCTCCGTTACAGTTCCTACCGTTGATCTAGGGTTACGAGCAGTCGTCTTTTGGTCAATAGAAATTGCAGGGCTTAATCCTTCGATACTCTCCACGTCAGGCTTTTGCATTTGTCCTAAAAATAAGCGCGCGTATGATGAAAGTGATTCGACGTAACGACGCTGTCCTTCAGCAAAAATCGTGTCGAAAGCAAGGCTAGTTTTACCCGAACCAGACAAGCCCGTAAACACGATAAATTTATTACGCGGAAGAGTAAGATTTACGTTCTTAAGATTATTTTCTTTTGCGCCTTTTATGATAATTTCGTCCATATTTTCTCCGTTAAATAATGTTACTACCTTTCTTTCCCGAATACTTGCTTTGAATCTTTTTAAGTTCGGCTATTCTATCTCTCATCTTTATTGCCGTTTCAAAGTCAAGCGACTTTGCTGCGATACTCATTAGCCCTTTTAATTTTTCTATTTCGTCGGGAATTTCGGATAGGTCAACTCGCTGTGTAGCACTCTTTGTTATCTCGATTGTATTGGTGATTTTTTTAATAATGGTACGGGGCGTTATGCCGTGTTTTTCATTATACGCCTTTTGTTTAGCACGTCTTCTCTCCGTCTCGTCAATGGCTCTGCGCATAGATCCCGTCATCGTATCAGCATACATTACAACGTAACTATCCGCATTTCTCGCAGCACGTCCAACGGTTTGAATAAGCGAAGTTTCACTTCTCAAAAAGCCTTCTTTGTCTGCATCAAGTATTGCCACAAGCATAACTTCGGGGATATCCAAACCTTCTCTAAGGAGGTTAATTCCCACTACTACGTCAAACTCGCCTGCGCGCAAATCGTTGACTATGCTTATACGCTCCATAGTGTCGATATCCGAGTGAAGATAGCGCACTTTAATTCCATTTTCAGCCAAATAATTAGTCAAACTTTCGCTCATTTTTTTGGTAAGCGTTGTCACCAAAACTCTACCGTTTTTAGCGACGGTGGCACGAATTCTGCTAATAAGGTCGTCCACCTGTCCCTTTGTGGGCAAAACGGTAATGGACGGATCGATAAGTCCTGTCGGACGAATAATTTGTTCGGCAACAGCGCCGTTTGCAAGTCCTAGTTCATAGGGCGCAGGCGTTGCGGAAACGTATATAACTTGTCCTATTCTCTCGTTAAACTCGTCAAAACTCAAGGGGCGGTTATCGTATGCCGCAGGAAGTCTAAATCCGTAATCGACTAGTGATTTTTTTCGTGATAAATCGCCGTGATACATTGCGCGAAGTTGGGGCAGTGTCATATGACTTTCGTCAATAAACATTATAAAGTCGCGGGGGAAATAGTCAAGAAGTGTAAACGGTGGTTCGCCCGGATTTCTGCCGTCAAAATAGCGTGAATAGTTCTCAATTCCACTACAATATCCGATTTCTCGCATCATTTCAACGTCGTAACTTACTCTTTGACCTATTCTTTGCGCCTCGATAAGTTTGCCTTCATCGTTAAAATATTTCACTTGGTCATCACGGTCGCGAAGTATTGCCGTGATAGCGTTTTTCATAGTTTCTTGCGCAACGGCATAGTGAGATGCAGGGAAAATCGCAACGTGGGCAAGCGTAGAAGTCACTCTGCCCGTTACCACGTCAAACTCGCTAATAGCGTCAATTTCGTCGCCAAAAAACTCTATTCTTATTCCTTTATCCGAACTCGACGCGATAAATACGTCCACGGTATCGCCTTTTACGCGGAAATTCGTTCTTTCCACTTCGGTATCGTTGCGCTTGTAGTTGATTGCGACAAGTTTACGAATAAGTTCATCACGCGAAAGTACTTGACCGGGGCGAAGCGAAACGGACAAACGATAATATTCTTCGGGCGCGCCAAGCCCGTAAATGCACGAAACGGACGCTACTACGATAGTGTCACGGCGCTCGTGAAGTGAGCAGGTTGCCGAGTGGCGAAGTTTGTCTATTTCGTCGTTGACCTGAAGGTCTTTTTCGATATAGGTATCCGTGCTTGCAATATACGCCTCGGGCTGATAATAGTCATAGTACGATACGAAAAATTCTACGCGGTTGTTGGGGAAAAATTCACGCATTTCGTTGCAAAGTTGCGCGGCAAGCGTTTTGTTGTGCGCCAAAATAAGCGCAGGTCGGTTGACGGACGCTATAACGTTTGCCATCGTGAACGTTTTACCTGAACCAGTAACGCCCAAAAGGACCTGCGAAAGCAAGCCGTTCTCAATTCCTTCTACAAGCGTTTTTATTGCGTCGGGCTGATCTCCCGTAGGCGCGTATGAAGATACTAAATCAAACTTTTTCATATCAAGTAGATTATACCACACTTTATTGCTTATATGCAAGCACCTTACAGGAAATTTTTTTCATAATAATTTTTCAATAGTGACTTGTATTGTCACCTTTTTTGTGGTATAATGAGAATTAATTAAACGTAGGGAGCAAAAACAGGGATGGATAGACTTATTCTCCATAGCGATTTGAATAATTTTTACGCGTCGGTAGAGTGTTTACTTAATCCCACTTTGCGAGAAGTCCCTCTAGCCGTTGCCGGAAATCCGGAGCGACGTCACGGCGTAATCCTTGCCAAAAATGCCATTGCTAAAAAGGCAGGCATTAAGACGGGCGACGTAATTTGGGAGGCGCAACAAAAGTGTCCTGGATTAGTTATTGTCCCACCACATTTCGACCTTTATTCAAAGTTTTCAAAACAGGTTTTTGAAATTTACACCCACTACACTCCCCTTGTCGAGCCGTTTGGTCCCGACGAGTGCTGGCTAGATCTTACGGGGTGCGAAAAGTTGTTTGGCTCGGGCTCGGAAATTGCGCAAAAAATTTTGGCAGACGTAAAAAAACAAACGGGGCTTACCGTTTCAATAGGCGTTTCTTTTTCCAAATATTTAGCAAAACTGTGTAGCGACTTAGCTAATCCTAACGACTATTTTGAGGCAAACAAAAAGCAATTCAAACAAAAACTGTGGAATTTGCCTGTAAGCAATCTTATGATGGTGGGCAAAAGCACTAGCGCAAAACTTAACAAACTAAACGTTCACACAATAGGCGACCTTGCACTTATGGACGAAAACGCTTTGCGCTCGGCGCTGGGCGTAAACGGGGTAAAACTCAAAAACGCCGCGCTAGGTCAAGACGGAGAAAGCGTTCGTCAATACGACAAAAAGCGTGCCATTGAAAGCGTTGGCCACGGTATGACAGCGGTAAAGGATATTACCGACCGAGAAGAATTGCAAGCGCTAATTTGTTATTTAAGCGACAAAATTTCTGCTCGTATGATAAAATACGGCGTTAAGGGCCGTGGCGTACACGTTGATCTTCGCAGTAGTGAGCTTAAACACACCAGTAAGCAAAAGAAACTTCTCCGCCCGACGTTTTCGGGAATTGATATCGCAGAAGAGGCTTTTTCTCTAGCGCAATCCATATTGGGCGACACCGTCGTTCCACTTCGCACAATTACCGTTAGCATATTCGATTTATGCGAAGCGACTGACGGAGTGCAACTTTCCTTTTTCGACAAACGCGACGTTAAGCGCGAAAATTTAGACCTTACACTTGACAAAATTCGCAATAAATATGGCAGAGAAACGATAAAACGCGCCAACTTAATTGCGCGAGATTTTATATACGACAAAGATGATGCCGAAGATTTTTTGCCATTTAAACGATAAAACGGCGTGGGACGTACCACGTCGTTTCTTTATTTTATAAAACCTAGTGATATAAGCAATGCTTTATCTACGCTTTTCATAAGTTCTTCACCAACGTCGCCTACTCGCGTCTTTAACCTACGTTTGTCAATAGTACGAACTTGTTCAAGCAATGCAACGGAATCTCGCACAAGTCCACAACTACCACTTTTAATTTCAACGTGAGTAGGAAGTTTTGCTTTGCACAGTTGGCTAGTTACAGCACTCACAATAACCGTGGGAGAATATTTATTACCGATATCGTTTTGCACCACTAAAACAGGACGCACTCCACCCTGTTCACTACCCACAACGGGGCTTAAATCGGCATAATAAATTTCTCCACGTTTTACTTCCATATTACTCCGATAACTTAAGGTTTAACGCACCACAATCCTTGTAACCTTCAGCCATTTCCTCCTGTTCCATATTATGCGGTCGGACAAGCATTAGGTTCAATATTCCCACAACGTATTCTTCAGGTTTTAAGTTCGCTATTTGCGCGCATCTTTCAAGTTCAAGCGCAGTTTGTTCCTCAAGCGCAATTAAGTATTTATGCATTATTTATTGTCTCCTTTTCCTTTTTTCATACCTTTTTCTTTTATTTTACAAAGTTATTATTTCTAAATCGTTCTTTTTGTATGTATGATTTTATCATCATTTTACGTTAAAATATACAAAAACGGCAGGGCACGTACCCT
>JAZOUI010000069.1:0-5508 GCA_045658145.1 Pumilibacteraceae bacterium | reverse complement strand
TTTACTACGTTATTGATGGAGAAATCATCGTTCAAACTCAGCAAGAAACGTTGATTGCAAAAGCAGGCGATCTGATTTTAATCCCCGAAAAAACAACTCATTCCTTCTTTTTATCGCAGTCGCAGTATGCGAAAAAATACTGGTGCCATTTCACCGCTCGCAACAAAGGCGAAGATTTTTTCTCGCGTTTCAATATGCCAAAAATGATTACTATCGGTCAAAACGAGCAGGCACGTACCCTGCTGAAAAACATAATTGCGCCTGTAAATTCGCCCACGTCTCTGCTTGAACAAAACGCATCCATTTTGTCGCTATGCGCGTTTTATCTCAATAAAAGCAAGGCAACGGAAAACTTTTCTTCCACTAGCATTGTGGACAGCGCAAAGTGCTACATAAAGGAAAATTTATCTTCTCCGCTTTCGCTTAATGATATCGCTAACACGGTACACCTTTCGCCCAACTATTTGGTGCGAAAATTCCATCAAGAAACAGGCACTTCGCCCTTAAAATACGTCAACGCATTGCGCATTGAAAAAGCAAAAGAACTTTTGCGCGACACCACCCTTTCGATAACTGATATTATGGAACGCGTAGGCATACTCGACGCATCATATTTTTCTAGGCTTTTCCGCTCGCTAACAGGTTACAGTCCACGCGCTTTTCGTGCGCTATTCAAATAATCGTTGACAATATGCTATTTTTATAAAATTCCAGATTGTTTTTAAGTCGCGGTTCGTCGTCAAGGCGAACCGCTTTTTCTCCGTACTCCACCGCGCTTTCAAAATCCTTCGTATAATAACTTGCTAGCGCCATTAAATCGTACGGTAATGCACCCCAAGAAAGCGGATCGGACACATACGTAAGCGTCCGTTTTGTTATTTCAAGCGCTTTTTTAATGAAAAATAAAACGCCGTGATAATCTTTTTTTGAAAACAAAAATTGCGCGTATTCGACGTACCCTTCCCTTAAATCAGGCTTTTCTGTAATCGCGCGCAAAAACCATTTTTCCGCATCTTCCTTTTTGCCGAGCGACAAATAGCATCGTGCAATATATCGCATAGACGCAGCGCGCTCGTCCGCCCAAGTCGCCGTGCGAAGAGACAAATGTCGAAGTAGCGTAGTAATTGCTTTTTGATACTCGCCACGAAACATATATTCCCTGCCCAAGTAGTGTACGCTCCTATCACACTCGGGATTTTCAGCAACGGCAAGTTCCAAAAGCGCAAGATAACTACTGCGCGATTTATTCGCATCAGGGTAATGGTGCAACACAACTCCGTCCAGCAACACTTGTTTTTGCGCCTTTTCTCCATCGTAACGTAAGACTTCGTGTACAGGCTTTTCCCAACTAAACCCTTTTTTAACGTGTATTTTTTCACTATAAAACTGCACGCCTTCACGTTCGCCATCGTGAGACCAAACGTATTTATAGCGCCCCTGAGTTGCGTTTTCGCTCCAACTATTCTCCAGTTTTTTGCGCCACCCTTTTTCGAAAATTTCATCCAAATCGGTACATACGCATACGTCCGTTTCGTCAGGAACAAGTTTTAACGATTCATTACGAGCAACGTCAAAACGCCACGGATTTATTTGCGCCGAGTGCACCGTCACCCCTTCTTTTATTAAAGCAGAAACGGTGTTATCACTCGACCCTGTATCTAGTACGACGACGTGATCGGCCTCGCGCATACTTTCTACCCATCGCGAAACAAACTGTTCTTCGTTCTTTGAAATAGCATAAACGGTTATAATCATATTTTCTTATATTCCTTATAACTCCGCGCCGTTACAATTTGTGACAAACTCGTGAAATAATTGTCGAAAAAGAGCAAAAAACACTTGCCCAAATTTACCCTATATGATATAATGAAAAAGATAGGACGGAGGGACGCTATGCAAAATTTTGTAATTTTTTACAATACTTCTTGTAATTTTTACAGCACTATTGTTCCCTTTTTTCATTTGGTAGGTTAGGAAGTTTTAAATAGACTTCCTTTTTTTCTACCCTTAACAAAGTAATTTTTTTATATGGAGGACATATATTTATGAACAAAAACGGTCTCGTTTACGGCGTAAAAGACAAGCCCGGTTTGTGGAAAACCATTGTCTTTGCGCTCCAACAAGTACTTGCCATCTTGGCAGCGACCATCGTAGTTCCCGTAATCATTAACGGCGCTACTGGTGCGCAGATGTCGCAGTCGGCAGCCCTTCTCGGCGCAGGCGTAGGAACTATCGTGTACTTACTCTTCACGAAGTTCAAAAGCCCTGTATTCCTTGGCTCGTCTTTCGCGTTTATCGGCTCGATGTGTGCGGCTTTCGGTGGCGCAGTAAGCGCACAAGCAGGCTATCTTGGACTTATTATCGGTGCAATCTTGGCTGGTCTTGTGTACGTAGTTATCGCGCTTATCGTTAAGTTTGCTGGCGTTAAGTGGATCAACAAACTTATGCCCGCTGCAGTTATCGGACCTACCGTTGCAGTTATCGGTCTTTCGCTCGCAGGTAACGCAGTAGGCGACCTCGTAAAAGGCGCTATGTTCGACGCTGCTAACGGTGTATACGTTATGAACACTAACGGCTTTATCTCTTTGATTTGCGGTTTAGTAACGCTCGCAACCGTTATTACTTGCTCTATTTACGGCAAGAAGATGATGAAGATTATTCCTTTCATTATCGGTATCGTTGCTGGCTATGCAGTTGCATCCATCTTCACCATTATCGGACACGCTGCATCCGTTCCTGAACTTATCGTAATCAACTTCTCTCTCTTTGAGAATATGCAATGGCTCCCCTCGTTCACCTTCGTTGAAGCTTTCCAAGGCTTTGGTGGACTTACTGGTGAGTATTTCGTAACCGTACTCGTTGCTTACGTTCCCGTAGCATTCGTAGTATTTGCTGAACACCTTGCTGACCACAAGAACATTTCTTCTATTATCGGCACCGACCTTACCCAAGATCCCGGTCTTCACAGAACTCTTCTTGGTGACGGTGTAGGCTCGATGGTAGGCGCATTCTTCGGCGGATGCCCCAACACCACTTACGGTGAATCTGTTGGTTGTGTTGCTATTTCTCGTAACGCATCCGTTGTAACCATCTTCACCGCTGCAATCATTTGTATCGTTGCTGCATTCTTCGCTCCTTTCGTAACCTTGCTCGCTACTATTCCTTCTTGCGTAATGGGTGGCGTATGCTTTACGCTTTACGGATTTATCGCAGTATCTGGTCTTAAGATGATTCAAAAGGTTGACCTTAACGAAAACTACAACCTTTTCACCGTTTCGGTTATCCTTATCGCAGGCGTTGGCGGAATGGCTCTTGGTCTTGGCAAAGTAACGCTTACCGCTGTTGCTTGCGCTCTTATCCTTGGTATCTTGGTTAACCTTTTGGGCTCGAAGGCTGCTAAGAAGGCTGAAGAAACCGCTACTGAAGAAGTTGCCGAAGAAACTACCGAAGAAGTTGCATCCACTACGGACGCTGAATAATTTTTAGAGGAATAAAAATGAAAAATTATCCTAACGTTACCATTTTCGATCATCCGCTTATTAAGCACAAAATTGCTATTTTGCGCGACAAAAAAACGAGTATGAAGGAATTCCGCGAACTTATCGAAGAGATTACTACTCTTATGACTTATGAAAGTTTTAAGGACGTTCCTACCGAAGAAAAAACGGTAACTACTCCGCTTGAAACTTGCGTTCAACAAGTTATCGTTGATAATAGCGTAGTTATCGTTCCTATCCTTCGCGCAGGTCTTGGTATGGTGAACGGCGTTCACGTTCTTTTCCCCAGCGCTAAAGTAGGTCATATCGGTATGTATAGAAACGAAGAAACGCTCCAGCCCTGCGAATATTACTGCAAACTCCCCGAAGGAATTGCTGATAAATTCGTTATCGTCGTTGATCCTATGCTCGCTACGGGTGGTAGCGCTTGCGACGCAATTGACCTTCTTAAAAAACGCGGTTGCACGAAGATTAAGTTTATGGCGATTATCGGCGCACCCGAGGGCGTAACCAAACTCGCTGAAACGCATCCCGACGTAGACGTTTACGTTTCTACACTCGATAGATGCCTTAACGAGAACGGCTATATCCTTCCTGGCCTTGGCGACGCAGGCGATAGACTTTTCGGCACGAAGTAATTAAATCGTTAAATAATAAAAACCGACCACTACGTTGTGGTCGGTTTTTTGTTTTATATGGTTTTTATTCCTTATCAAATAGTCCGAAACGGATGAAGGCGTAACGGGGAAGTTCTTGACTGCTTACGCCGTCCGTCCAACTGCCAACGAGTTCCCACGTGTGCGGACCAACCCAAAGGGGTTCTTCATCCCACGCGCAGTGGTGAGGGCCAAGAAGATTACGGTTGCCCGAGAAAAGCGTTACCAAAATTTCGTTTTTGCCGTCGGTTAAGTAGTCGGTCAAATCCACTTTGTTTGCAAAATAGGACTTTTCCACTTTATTGCCGTTGACGGTAACGGTGGATAAGCACCACTCGCCGTCGAGATACAATACTTTATTTTGGGGATTTTCCACAACTGAACGGAGCGTGATATTGCCGGCAAAGAAGGGGTAGCCGTCGCAAAGCGTGTTGCTAACCGTATCTTTTCTTTGCGCGATATAGAATTCATCAGCAAGATACACGTTTTTCGTCTCGCCCTTAACAAAAGGCTTGTCGGAGTACACACCGAAGTCGCCCTGAAGATAGCACGCCTCAATCGTAGTATCATAAGCGAGTTTATTTTTAAGTCCTTCCGTACCCGTACCAAACAACACGTCGTAAACTTCGTCACTTTCGTAGAAGTTTATCTTGAAAATAATCTCATTTTCGCCCTGTTTTACGAACGAAGAAATGTCCGCGCGATAAAGTTGTTTTTCAAAATCGGATACGCCGTCAAAGGTCACTTCGTTGCCGTTTACCTTGCACCAAATATTATGCAAATCTTCTGCCAAAAGCGACAAACGACGGGGTACGTCCCTAGCGATAAATGTATATTTAAGATAAACTTCGCCATTATAACGCTTTTTAATAAGTTCATCAAACACGCCCATATAACGAAGTGAGGGCGAATAATTTTGTCCGTCGAGCGAATAGCAAAGTTTGTCAAGTAGCATATAGTTATCGCTAGCGTCCACAACTTCAAAGGGTGCGCTGAGCGTAAATTCGGCTTTGGGACTTTCGTATTCTTTTTGCTCGTCGCTAAAGAATAAAACGTACGACTGACCTGCATCAAAATAAAGCGTATTACCTACTTTCTTGGTCTCGAAAGTTTCTAAGTCAATGCAATCAAAGCCCTTGAAATTGCCGTTAAACGTAACGGTATAACCCTTGCTGTCACTCAAGTTAACGGCATAGATATATTCTTTGCCTTCGTAAACGCGGTGAGTGGACTGAATTTCGGTATCGCGGTCGCTAATAGTAAATTCTTGAGCGTTAATAATGCTCTCCATATCCACGTTGCTCTTAAACGAATAAAGTCGGATCGTAGCCATGTCGTTCTGTGAGCCAAAGAGT
>JAZOUI010000068.1:0-2304 GCA_045658145.1 Pumilibacteraceae bacterium | reverse complement strand
GATTATGCCTATGATTATCACGCTCGCACTCAATTTATAAATATTAAAATACAAATGGAAAGGTTTAGAATAATTTCTGTGTACAACGTCTGTACCTGCCTCAAGAAGTAAAAAGATACAAATACCTGATAAAATCATGAGAATAGAGCCTATTATTTCAAGAATTTTTCTTTTGGTAACGATAGATAAAATAACTAAAATTAGACTTAAAACAAGAAAAACAAAGAAAATAACACCAAAAATTGATATAGCACCGTCGTACATATTAGTGCTGCTGACATAAGGCGTTCCGTTTGCGGGGTATTGTGTTATAATATTATACACATATCCAAAAATAAATCCCCAAAAATCAATGGACTCAACTCGATAATCTCCAGTTGGAAAATGATACATATCATATATTGCAGCTGGAAAGATAAGTAATAATAAAATAGCAATTAATCCCGTACTAATTACTAAGAGGGCAGACAAATTTGCTTTTACAAACCTCATAAATTCCTCCTTGATTTATTATATCAGTTTTATGTAAGTATATAATATTTTTGCTTGTGTTGTCAACAAATTGCATATAACACGGTTGATTTAATTGATTTTTAATAAAAAAATGAAGACGTTAAAACTTTTAAAATTAAAAAACGACGCACCACGTTATGCGCCGTTTTATGTATTTTATAAAAATTTATGCTCGTAGCCCTTAAAATCTCCTGAGATGTCACGCTCGGATACGACGTAAGTGACGTCGGAAAGATGACACAAAGTATTAGGACAAGGCTCGCTGATTTTTTGCGAATCAAGCATTAGTACGCTCTTTTTTGACTGAGCAAGCATAACGCGTCTGATAGCATTTTCGTCAATGGAATTGTCCGTAAGTTTACCGTCGCGAGTAAGTGTACGCACCGAGAAAAAGCAGATATCAGCGTTAAAGCCACGCAAAAATTCTTCGGCAAAACTTCCTGTAAAAGCACAAGAGTTATGATTGAGTTGTCCGCCTGCAACAAAAGTTTTTACGTTGTTTTCAGCAAGAATAAGTGATGCTTTTGCGCTGTTAGTAACCACGATAAGTGACTTTTTTGCGCCAACGAGTTTAAGAAGTGCAAGCGCTGATGACGAACTATCCACCATAACCGTGTCGCCGTCGTTTATGAGCGACAAACATTTCTTTGCAATTGCTTGTTTTGCATCACTATGTTCTTTCTCTCGATAAGATAGGGGAATATTTACGCCCGGTTCATCACGGTAAATTGCCCCACCGTGAGTACGAATAATTTTTCCGCTAGAATTAAGCAGAGTAAGGTCACGACGAATAGTAGGTTCGCTCACGAAAAGCGCACGGCTAAGTTCTTCTACCGACGCCTCTTTCTTTTCACGCAAATAATCAAGTATCGCATTTTCTCTTTCATCTTTCATTTTGTCACCTAAAAGTGAGCGTTTGCATACAAATCGCTCATATTTTTTTCATTTTTTGAGCGTATCAATCAAAAACACCAAATACTATTGACAAAATCGCTCAAAAAGAGTATAACATATATATAAATATAAATCAAGCGCGTGAGCGCTTTATAAAGGAGAAAAAAGATGGCAAAAGTTATTTTGGACTGGAAAACGGCGGCGGACTTTATTGAAGACGCGTTCGTAGGCTCGGGTGTTCCTAGAGAAGACGCAAAGATTTGTACTGACGTATTGCTTGAAAGTGATCGTCGTGGTATTGAATCACACGGATGTAACCGTTTTAAACCTATCTATATTGACCGTATTAACGCAGGTATTCAAAATCCCGTAACGGAGTTTGAAATCGTTAAGGAAACTCCCACCACGGCAGTTATCGACGGCCACCATGGTATGGGACAAGTTATCGGTTATAAATCCATGCAAATGGCTATTGATAAAGCAAAGCAATACGGCATGGGTATGGTAGTAGTTCGTAACTCTTGCCACTATGGTATTGCAGGATATTACGCAACCATGGCAACCCAGCAAGGTTGTATCGGTATGACGGGTACTAACGCACGTCCTTCCGTTGCGCCCACCTTTGGCGTAGAAGGTATGTTCGGTACTAACCCCTACACCGTAGGTATCCCCACGGACGAAGAATTCGACTTTATCTTTGACTGTGCAACTTCCATTACGCAAAACGGTAAAGTAGAATATTACGAGAGAATTGGCGAAGACGTTCATCCCGGCACTATTATTGACCTTGACGGTAACGCTGTTGAAGGCGATGCTGGCGTTGCACTCAAAAAGATTCGTAACGGCACGGCAGCGCTTACTACCTTGGGTGGTATTGGCGAGGCACTTGCAGGATAT
>JAZOUI010000067.1:0-3183 GCA_045658145.1 Pumilibacteraceae bacterium | reverse complement strand
ATAAATTTATATATACATAAATTTTTTTAATATAAGTCTTGACAATGTTGCTAAAATAAGATATTATATTATATAAAGGAAGTTATCCCCATATACAAGGAGGATTTTATGAAAAAAAAATTACTTGCGACAATCTCTATATTTTTGGTTGTTTGCTTTTCCTTTATTTTATTCGCGTGCAATAACAACGGCGCGCAAAACGTAACGTCGATAAAACTCAATGCGGTGTCTGTCGATATGCTTATAGGCGAAACTTATACTTTGACTGCCACCACTTCACCTGATAATGTATCAAGTAGTGATTTAACGTGGACGAGTTCGGATGAAAGCGTTGCCACCGTTTCAAAAGGCGTAGTTGCGGCAAAGAGTAATGGCTCGGCAACGATTACGGCTACGGCTAAAAATGGAACGAACGCTACTTGCGTGGTTAACGTGGTAGAACAAAAAGTTCCCGTTACGATGATAACGTTCAATACGACTGAAATCAATATGCTTTTAGACAAAACGTACACGCTTTCAGTAAACGTTTTTCCCGAAAATGCGACTAATAAGACTTTGAGATGGGTTAGTGATGATGAAAGTATTGCGACGGTTGAAGACGGCGTTGTAAAGTCCAAGGCGCTTGGTACGACGATAGTAACCGCGTATTCGAGCAACGGAAAGTTGTGTGCTTGTAGGGTAAACGTAAAGGAACAAGAATTTGCGGTAACTGGCGTTTCGCTAAGTGATACGAGCGTAGAACTTTGGGAAGGGGATACACATACTTTACTTGCGTCTATAATGCCTGAAAATGCAACGAATAAGACTTTGCTTTGGACGAGTTCGGATGCAAGTATTGCGACGGTAACTGACGGAGTTATTTCTGCAAAGAAAGAAGGAACGGCTACGATAACCGTATCGACGTACAATAGAAAGACGGCTACTTGCGAAGTTACTGTTAAAAAACACGTTATTGAAGTGACGTCAGTAACTTTGGACGAAACGGAAATTGAAGTTATGGAAGGGGCAACGTACGGATTGATGGCGACGGTATTGCCCGATAACGCGACTTATATGGATTTGACGTGGACGAGTTCGGACGAAAACGTGGCAAGAGTGTTCGACGGGTTTGTTAGTGCGATAGCGCCTGGCACGGTTACGATAACTGCGACTGCGCATAACGGAATAAGCGCAACGTGTGAAGTAACGGTTAAGCAAAGAATAATTGAAGTAACGTCAGTAACGCTAGATAAAGACTTGTTATACTTAGTTGAGGACGATACGTTCACTTTGACGGCAACCGTATTCCCGTCAAACGCAACGAATAAAGAGTTGGTTTGGACTAGTTCAAACGACGATATCGTGACGGTAGAAAACGGAGTTATTACGGCAAAGGGTATAGGCTCGGTTACGATAACCGTTGTTTCTAACAATTCGAAAACGGCAAGTTGTGTTGTAAACGTAGAAGAAAAAATTATAGAAGTTGAGTCGGTAAGTTTTGACGTGACTAGTATTGAACTTTGGGAAAACGAAACGTATTTACTCACCACAACTATTTTGCCCGAAGACGCTACTGACAAAACGCTTGAGTGGGTAAGTGAAGACGAGACGTGTGTTTTGATAGACAATGGATCGATTTACGCTTATAGTGCGGGCGTTACGAGCGTTACTGCAACGGCAAACAACGGTGTTGTGGCTAAATGCATTGTAACGGTTAAGATTGACAAAGAGCCGTACACCTTCTCGCAAATGCATATAAGAACGCAGAACGGGCTTTCCATTACGTCAAAAGAAGAGTATGTTGGATGCGAAGTAACCGTAAGCAACACGGACAGAAAGTACTGTTTTGAAAATGCGCCTGCAAAGATTAAGGGCAGAGGCAACTCGACGTGGGGCATGCCCAAGAAACCGTATAAATTAAAGTTTGAGAGCAAAGTTGATTTGTTTGGAAACGGCAAGGCAAAAACTTGGACGCTTATAGCAAATTACTGCGATCCAAGTTTGATAAGAAATCATCTTGCTTATGCGCTAGCCGATCAGTTCGATACGCTTGAGAGTACGACGAAGATACATACGGTTGATTTGTACATGAACGGTAAATATCAAGGCGTATATTTGGTTTGCGAGCAAAATGAAGCAGGCGAGACTAGGGTAAATATTGATGAAGACGTATACAAAATTGATACGGGCTATCTTCTCGAACTTGACTCTAGAGCGTCGAGTGAAGGTAAGGAAGGCGTAGATTATTTCGTATCAAAAGGTAATTACGCAATTAAGAGTCCTGACGTTGAAGATCCTGCATTTTCGTCTGAGCACGTAAGTTTTATTAAGAAGTACGTTGACGACGCTTATGCGGCGACAAAGACGGATTGGGAGACAACGTGTCAGTATCTTGACGTACAGACTTTTGCTGATGCGTACCTTATCCACGAATTATTCTCAATGGTTGACGTAGGATTTGCAAGTTTTTATATGTACAAAGATGCAGGTGGAAAACTTAAAGCGGGACCGATTTGGGATATTGATATCAGTTCGGGTAACTGTGATTATCACGATAATGCCGTTAGAACGGATTATATGTGGGCTAGTGGTAACGCGTGGTATGCAAAGTTGCTTACTCATAAAGAATTTAAGGCGTTGCTTAGCCAAAGATTGCAAGATTTTGATTATCAAAAATTCCTTGACGACACCATTGCTGAAATCTTGCTTTACGAGGATGCGTACGAGAGAAACTTTGAAGTTTGGAAAACTTTGGGCGTGTACGTATGGCCCAACTCTGCTGAAATCGTTGCGATAACGACGTGGCGTGGACAGGTTGAGTATTTACACAACTGGCTTACCGCTAAACTTAATTATATGATAGGCGTGTATATGGATATCGACGCTGTGGAACTTTCTACTAGACGCGACGTTTACGTGACGGACGGACAGTTCACGATTGATATTTCCGAAATTGAAAATCCTGGCGAAATTCTTTCTGTAAAAATAGGCGCAAAAGAATTTGCAAGAAAGGATATCAATGGTTCGCTTATTACGCTTGATACTGCAAGTTTAGGCAATAATTTTGGAGAACAAACCATAATTATTAAGACGGATTCTATGTACATAGAGGCATATATTACGGTTATTTCAAAAGTATTCTATACTGCATCAGATTTGCTTGATTGGTGGAATATTGTTGGATTTACGGATAACGAAAGAAAG
>JAZOUI010000066.1:0-10500 GCA_045658145.1 Pumilibacteraceae bacterium | reverse complement strand
GGAAGGAGCCTACGACGACAAAATATGCTTTCGTAAAAAATATACGTACTCACGGTATACGGGCGATTCGTGAATCGCCCCTACGAAAAGACCAAAGTTAGTGATAGCATATACGATGGCGGCAGCAAGCCACCGCCCTACGGGGTTATAGTACGGCAAGTGATGTGTGTGCCTCCATCTGACGAGGGAGGTGGCACGCGTTAGCGTGACGGAGGGAGAGACAAAATCAAAACGAAAGAGTATGCTATGGGCAAAACAATAAATGTACGATTCGTGCCCCCTACTGCAATAGGATTAAAAAAAGCCAAAAAACAAAAACGGAGGGGTACGTTATGTGCGAAAAACAAAAAACGGAGCGAATTTGCTCCGTTTTTGATCGTCAGTTAAGCGAATTAAGCGTTATTATCTTTATCCAAATAATATTCCACGGTATATGGCGTTTCGCTAGCATTTTGGATACGGAAAAGAGCGAGTTCGCCAGGAGCAAGGCGTACGGGAAGTGCCGTTTCGTTTGTATAGATAAGGCGTTGTTCGCCGTCGTTTTTACTCACTTCGTAGACGTTAGATTTTTCTTTAAGAGAAAGTTTTAAGTGCGACGTATGCTTAAAATCACGGTTAAGCACCATTAGGTACATATTGCCGTAATCGTCTTCGTGTTCGGACACGGAAATGCGTGGAAAAAGTCCGCCCGTAAGCAGTTCGCTTTCGCTCAAATTCGTGCGCAAGCCTACCATTGACTTGTGGTCGGGAAGAAGAGTATCGTCGTGAATAACGCGCTTGCACTTAAGCGCCATTAGCGTGTTGCCAAGGTTAGATATTTCGCGATTCAACTCCTTTTGCTCGTCAAAGAAAACGCCTTTTTTACCCGTGAACGGATCGATAAAACCGTCAAATTCCACGTACGCCTCAAGCCCTTTTGCGCCGTACAAAATTCCTGCGTTAGCCATAGCGCGCGCCATAGGAAAAGTAAAGTCGTAATCCCAGCCGTGGAAGTGGTAGTGGTGTTCCTGGTAGTAAAACCACAGGGGCATATTGCGTTTTTGCGCAGCCCTGCGTGCAATTTCAAGATCGCTCCACATAGAAGAGTTGTCTAGTTGAAGTTTTTCGTTGTACTCGGGTTTACCGACGGGGTAGTAGTCAAAGGAAAGTATGCTCGGTTCAATTATGTCTAGATATTTTTCGATATAAGGCGCAAAAGCGTCGTCTTCCCAACGGCAAAGTGGATGATAATCGGGTACGGCAACCGTGTAAGCGAGTTTTTCGGGGCAAACGCTTTCGCAATAATCGGCTAGTTTGCGAACAAAATTAAGGTGTTCGTCCAAAAGTGGCTCGTCCCATAAGCAATAACCCATTACGCAGTCGTAATTAGTGGTTTTTGTGATTGCACCGGGCAGGTCATCCTTTTCGCAATAAGTATTCTCGCCCATACCGCCAAAGTTTTTAAGGTCTTGGAAAAGCACTTTTGCGCCGTGACCTTCCGCTGAGCGCACGACGTCCATTGCCGTAGTAGAGTCCGCCCATAGGCATCCGATTAAATTGAACCCAGCGTCTATGCTCGTTTTGACAGAACGGCGCACCTTTTGACGGGTAAGTTCATCCTTTTCTTTCAGTCTTCCCGTGCCGTAAGGAGCAGGGGAAGAGAGCGAAAGGATAAAGTTATCTTGTTTCCATGTGCGCTTTTTATACCCAAGCGGATAGCGCGCGAGAAGTTTATTTTCCATATTTTCCCTCATTTTAATTATATTTGTAAAGATTATACGAAAAAATTTTTGATAAGTCAATATCAAAAAATATTGAAAACATTGCTAAAAGCGTTAAAAGGGCAAAACTCCTAGCAAATAATCGCAAGGAGTTTTGTAAAATGCATACTAACGTATACGCCCGTTTCTATTATTCAGGCTTTTTTTCGAGTTTTAAGGGGTAGTCGCCAAGGTGTTCCATCTTAAAGCCGTTTGCTTTGTATTGTTCGTAATCAAAAGCCTCAAGTTCGTCTATAGCGAGTTTGTGGAATTCGTAGAAATTGTACCACCACTCGTAGCCCGAGCCAAGTTCAGCGTTAAGATAAGCATCAGCGATATCGCAACCCATAGCAGGTGCTACGTAGAACGCGCCCATTGCTAAAACGTTAACGCCGTTGCCCGTGATAGCGCGAAGAGCGGCAGGAACGCTTTCAACAACGCCTGCGTGAACGTGCGGACACTTGCTTGCAGCGATATGAATACCCATACCCGTTCCGCAGAAAAGAAGAGCGCGTTCGAAATTACCTTCGGAAATTTGCGCGCCTACACGAAGACCAACTCTGTGGAACATATTTTCGGTGTCGTCGGGATCGCTGTCGGCAGTAACGCCAAGGTCGGTAATTTTCCAGCCTTTTTCTTTAAGGTGAGCAACTACAGCCTCTTTGAGCGGATATCCAGCAAAGTCTGCGCCCACTACCAAGTATTTGTCTTTTACAGTTTTCATATTTTCCTCCTAAATAGGTTTATTTATAATTTCGTAAATTTTTTGCCAACGCTCGGGATAGTCGGGTTGGTTGGTTAAATTTGGCGTGAATCCGTTTTTAAGGTAGGATTTTATTGCAGGAATACGCCAGTCGTCCGTCGAAAGTTTTGCTCGCTCCATCCCTTCCTTTTTTAACGTATTGACCGCAACGGCGAATAAAAGTTTGCCCAGTCCTTTGCCACGGCACTCGGGGAGCATTGATAGCATATGCAAGTATCCGTCTTTCGTTTCGTAATTGCAAAGTACGGTAATGGTGGCGACGGGCTTTTCGCCTACGACGAGAAAGAAACATTTATTTTCGTCGTAGTTTGCTTGCTCAGTCATAACCTTACGGTAAAATTCGTAATTGCCCGTGTAGTCGGTATGCGTTTGTTCCATATATCCAACAATATCTAACCACGCGTCCACGCCACTTTCAATCTCGGGTAAAGTTTTTAGTAAAACACCGTCAGGAAAGGTTAATTCGGCAGGACGTACCCCGTCGTTTCTCCATTCCATTAAAAGTTGAGCCATATTTATCCCCTGTGCAAAAACTTTTTTATTACAAACATTATACCACGATAACGACGTTTTGTCAATAATGTAATAACAATAAAAACGGACTACTTCTCTGTGGCCCGTTTTTTTATTCAAGTTGTAGTTTTTTAATTAAAATTCCGTTTCGTAGCCGTCATAAGCCACTTCTACGTCGTGAGCCTTCATTTTTTGCGCAACAACGTCGTGATCTTCGTGGAGCGTTCTAGCCAAATGACTGATGCAAAAACGCTTGATATATTGCTTAAGCGTGTGTTTCATTTCAAGCACCATATTGAGATTATTATGCTCAAAAATTCTGAAATCACCGGGTACGTCCCCTATCGTTGCATCAAAAACGCCATAATCAATGCTAGTATTTTTGATAGCGACGTATTCGTCGTAGGTCAGCCACGCCCCGTCAAGTCCGTAAAAAAGTTTGCTTTTGCCGTCGTCGATAATAAAATGAACGGGCCACTTTACCGTTGAGTGATTAGCAGGCAGAGCAGTTACCGTGTATTTGCCGATTTTAACTCTTTCGCCAGCCGATAAAGGGAAAAATGTTGCCGACAAAGCCGACAGAGTGTTTTCGTTAAAATGGTCGGAGTGACGATGAGTATTAATAACGTATTTGATAGCGTTTTTGTCTTTGTTAAAGGTCTCAAGAGCATCTAAAACGTCGCCGTTTGGATCGATAAGCAAAACGTCGTCGATAAGTGCGGAAGAATTACGTCTAAACCCTTTCCAGCCCTTATGTTCGCTCATATTCCAGTCGGCAGCGCCTGTGCCTAAAAAAGTAATTTTCATAAAAACTCCATTATGCGCCGTTTAGAAGAATAGGCGCAGTTCGTCAACGTTGTAAATCGTTGCTTTTAGTACGTGAGTGTCTTCGCCATAGCAAAGAGTGGGTAAAACATCCTTAAGCGACGCTAATCGCTCGCTTGCGTGCTCCATACGGGTATAGCGAATTTCAAAATCAAGCGGATAAGTGAATTTTACGGGCTGAATTTCTTTTGTAAGAGATTGTCTTACGCCGTCGTAAATTTTGCCAAGTACTTCGTTTCTGTCACGGAAAAGTGCGCTGTTACGAGAGTGCGCGGTTTTAGTTAAAACGGTAACCGTGTCGGGGCTAGTTTGTTTGATCTGGGCTAGACAAACGTCGTCGCTTGCTGCGAAAAGAGCAGGTGCGTTAAACTCGCCACAGATGCGCGCGTCGATATCGAATTCGCCCAACTGCTGACCGTTGATTTTGATGTATTGGTTAACAACAGAGCTATACGTATGCGCCAAAATGCCACCACTTCCTTCGCGAGCGTGGTATCCGATATAGATAACGCCGTCAAAATTTTGCGCTTTTACGTTGTCGAAACGATAGGGCGTATATACACTATTTTCGCCTCTTGTTTCAACTTTCTTTGCGCGCGCGTCGATTTTAGTAAAGTCGAGATTGCCACCGCCACCGTGACCGTCCCAAACGACTACTTCGTCTGCGCCACCGTCGAAAAGCGCGTTTATAGCGCAGTTAATTTCCGCGGTAGCATTTTCAACCGCCACGGGATAATCGCTTACAGTACGCAAAAGACCGCTATAAGGCTCGCCCACAACGCCGTGAACGCCCTCAAGGTCAACTGAAATAAAGTATCTTTTCATAATTTCTCCTATTTTATGCAATCGACAACGTAGTCGTAAACGTAGAGATAGTTGTTGTTGCAGTCGTATATCAAAGCAATAAATGGCACTCGACCATCTTGTTTACTCGTAACGTTGTATTCTTTCGTGTGGGTATTGTAAATTAGGTAGTAGTAATTGCCGTAGTTGGAAACACGAGATATCTCGGGTAAATAGCCGATTAAATAGTTTGGGAGAAGTTTTTTCCATTTGGAAGTCGAATTTATTTCGCTGAGCAGTTTTTCCGTGTTTTCGCGATCAAAAGAAACTATGCACTCGGCATAGATTGTGCTTTTCATAGAAGAGTAGCCGTTTTTGTATTCGTAGTACTCGTTACTCTCGTTTTCTCGCGGAAGATTTACGCCCGTTTGAGCCGAAACGGATTGCAAAAACGCGTTGCCCTTGTCGGGGTTTAGGCTAGTGTTGAACGGAATAAAGCAAAAACATCCGTAAATTATCAGAAAGGGGAGCATTATAAAGCCCGTGATTATATTCTTTTTTGCCGAAATGCCCTTTTTCTTGCAAATAAATCCAAAAATTACCGAGCCGATAGGAATAGGCGCAAACAGGAAAAACACCCACATATTTTTATATGCGTCATTAGTGTTTACGAAGGATGAAAGTATCGCCATTGCAATTAAAGCAAAAAATATGCTAGCGATTGACAAGATAAATAGCGTCAGCGACAACGCTTTTTGTCCGCCACTCATCTTCTTTTTTGGCGCGTTAGGGCTTAAAATTTCATCAATGCTAACGGATAGTGCTCTTTTTAGCATTAAAAGATGCACGGAGTTAGGAATTTCTTTGTTTTCTTCCCACGCGATTAGAGTTTCAACGTTAGTGCCTACTCTATAAGCAAGTTCTTCTTGAGAAAAACGCGCGTTGTTTCTATAAAAAACGATTTTTTCGCCGATAGTCATTTGCGTTACTCCTAAAATTGATGTTTATATTATAACATATAATTTTATATAATGCAATAGGATTGCAAAAATTTTTATTATACGCACAATAGAGCAAAAATTCGTCATTAAAATAAAAACGGAGCACTATGTTGTGCGCCGTTTTGTGTGTTTATGATAATTTTATTGAAAAAGTTCATCAATATAGCGTTCTAATTTTTGCACGTCTCCGTCAAAAATGTAGCCGTTTATTCCACATTTCTTTGCTCCGTCGATATTTTTTTGCAAATCGTCGATAAACAGCGTTTCGCTAGGCAAAATATTGTACTCATTACATAAGTGTTCAAAAATTTCTTGGTTGGGCTTTACCTTTCTGCAAACGGATGAAAAGATACAATTATCTATTAGGCGCAAAATAGGAACTTCGTGAGCGCAACTAACGAAGTATTTTGAAATGTTCGATAAAAGAAAGACGGATTTGCCATACTTATCTTTGATTTTTTGGATGAGCGCGCGCATACCTTCTATTTCGGGGATGTTGTACGGCCAACTGTAATAAACCTTTTTTGCCGTTTCCCATAATCTTTCGGGCAAGCGAGTTTTGCAGTCTTCAAAAACTTCTTCTTCCGTTATCGTGTCACCGTCTAGCGCATCAAAGTATTTTCGGTCAAATAGAACGCGCGTAATTTCCATAGCGTCGTCCTGATTTTTTACGGTTTGTTGCGTTATGTAAAGTGGGTTAAAATGGACTAAAACTTGTCCAAAATCAAAAACAACGTTTTTAATCATAGTAGGCTACCTTTAGAAATTTTATTAAAACGGCGCATAACGTTATGCCCTGTTTTGCGAATAAGCAATTAATTATGTCTAGCGTGCATTTCAATTTGAGGATACGCTTGCCTGCAACGGTAAAGCATTCTTGCTCGCGCTCGTTTGATAAATTATAAATATGCTATTATTATACCATAAACTACTTGAAAGTCAAGAAAAAAGCATTTAAAACGCTTAAAATGACTGATGGGAAATCTTGACAAACGGCTTAAAATCGCCTATACTTATCTATGTAACTTGATTTTGCGAGGTGGCTATGAACGTAAGTATTGAAAAAACTACGATTAAGGTTGAAGGGCTGAAAAAAGAATACAAATTTTTGCAAATAAGCGATTTACATATCTTAAAAACGGACGCGCGCGACGGGGAAGAACGCCAAAAGGGCTATAAACAACGTGGAGACGAGTATTTTACCTATAACGGAATTCCGTCCTATGACTTTTTGCCCGAATTTTTAGCCGTGGCGAAAGAAGAAAAAGCCATGCCTATTTTTACGGGTGACACCATCGATATTCCGACCGAGTGCGCTTTTGATATCCTAGATGAACATCTGCCGTTGCCGCCAAACGCTTTGTTTGTTTTGGGCAACCACGACTGGAGTTTTATGGATTACGCGCACGGAATTAATCGCGACGTTTTGACGAAAAACGACTGGTGGTGCGACGAATACCGCAATACCTATTACCCACGCTATAAAAAGTTTGCAGTTGACGGCAATTTGCACTATCAGGCAATCGAACTTGATGAAATCATCTACGCTGGTTTTGATAACACGAATAATCAATTTGACCAAAGTCAATACGAATTTTTGCTTGAATTGACTAAAAAGCAAAAACCGATTATTATTTTCTGCCACAATCCCTTCTATTGCGATACACTTCATCAGCCCTTAGTCGATAGATGGGGCGAGCGAGCAGCAAAGTCTGTTATTGTTAACGGCGAAAATGCGCCTATGGAAGAGTTTACCGAAAAATTTTACCGCGTTATGACTAACCCTGACAGTAACGTTGTTGCCGTTGTAGCAGGACATATCCATATTTCGCACGACGACCTTATTAATAACACTTTACCGCAATACAGTTGCGTAGGCTCATACTTAGGCATTGCTAGACTATACACCGTAAAAGGATAACTGGGCATAACCCCGTAAACGTAACAAATTGATTTTGAATAGAAAAACACCGTAATCAATTAGGACTACGGTGTTTTTTGCTTTACGTGACGGGTTACAAAAGAAAAACGGCGCATAACGTTATGCGTCGTTTGGGTGGTGATTATCGTGACCAGAGCGTGATTTTTTCAAGTATTTCTTCTGCTTTTTCTTTTGAAGAGCAGCCGAAACTGATATAAATGCCAGTAGGATCGAGCGATTTTATTAGTCGTTCAGCGCCCTCTAAATCATGTTCACTAATTCCCCCGAGAAGAACGATATTTTTCTTTTTGTCTTGAATTTTTTTGTAAAGGGGTAGCCATTTTTCATCCCACAAAGGGGCTTGGTTTGCTCCGCTCGTCCATTGAATACCCGTAAGAGAAGGAACGTCGAGTAGCATATCAACGTGTGGAAGTTCGCCACGCCGTCAAGATGGTAGATAGAGCGCTCCATATAATTCATTTGGTCGGTCAGGTCTGGTAAAATAAATTCTTCGAACTGATTTGGCGAAATCATATAGCAAAAATCGCATTGAATAGGATACCAAGGCTTTGATGAAGGGATATTCATCCAGTTGTTATAGGGCTGATTAGCGTCACGCATCGTGCTAAGCTGTTGATCGAACGCCTTAAACCATTGCGCTTTAACTTCTTTTGTAAACGCTTTTACTTCGTTAGGGTAGTCGTAAAGGTCGTAAAGCAAGTTTTCCGTGCCTCGGAGCGACGCCACGACGTCCATAATTCCACCTATATCTGTGATGGAAAAATGAATTTCGGGATCGGACGCGTAAAGTCTTTGAGCCTCGATAATTTTACTCCATAGCTCGCTGTTGGGATTAAATGAAATAGTCGGCGGATTTTCCCAGTCGGTAATTATTTGTTTTGTGTCAAACCAAATGGTGCGATCGGACAAAACGAAACTTCCGCCTATCGCTGCCGCCAAGCAACCTGGGCCAAAGTTTGTAAAACACATAGGTACGCCCTCAGCCAAATATCCCGTGCCGGCAACCGTGTGCTTGAACTGATTATAGCGATACTCAACTCGCATATATTTTTCTTCTGGGTTTATCGGCGCACGGTAGGGTGTGGTGTTGGGCAACGGGTAAGTGATATTAAGAATAGGACGCGTAAAGTTTTTTCGCTCCCAAAACTTCTCGTATTCAGCCAAAACGGCTTGATATTTCTCCCTAAACATATTTAGCTCCTTTGTTGTATTACCAAAATTATATCACATAATTTTACGCTTGTAAATATGGTAATAAAAAAAATTATGTGGTTCGTAGCGTTTTTTGTTGTGCTGTGCTTCCTGAATAGATGCCGCAATTTATGCTTCGAAGCAATAAAGGTTTCCGTAGCTCCAATTATAGTTGCTTCCATTGTGTCGGTCAAAGGTCAGCCAAAAATAACGAGTACGACTTCCAAGCTTGATCGGTACTACCGTTCCCCAACCGCGAAAACCGCCGTCAGGATAATGAAAGGTAGCTATTTGCATTCCACATTTGCTGTACACACGGTATTCCGAGGTTGCCTTGAAATCGTTTCCGCAAGCAAAGAATAGCTCTCCGTTTATTCTGACAAAGGATCCACCCGTCTCCGCGCCATCCTTGCCGCGACCGATATACGTGTAATTATTAAAAGGATCCTTCGACTCAAAGAATACGTAGACGTATGATTTGGTTTTGGGGTTGATCCGACAAATAGCCAACAGCCAGCGGTTGTTTTCTTTATCAAAAATCAGATCGGGATCCTCATCCCCCTTGAAGCCCTCAAATGCGGTTATATCGGAGGTATCCGATGCCTTTTCCATAATTTTTACATCTACTACGTTTACGCCAAACCTTGGGTCACCCTCAAAAGCAGCGTGTGCCAAAACGTGCTCGTGCTCGAAAGAGCTTACCCACACGTACCATTGTTTTTCAAACCGATTATATAGTATTACCGGTGCAACGTAATTTCTCCACTTGTCGTCGCCACAATCATAAAAAAGCGCACCTGTCATGTTAAATTGAGCAGTGCCGGGTATCCATGAAAACACGCCTTGGAAGGTGCCTTCCTGCATTCGGACAGAGGCGGTAAAATATACTTTCCCGTGTTCAAGCATGGGTTCGCCATTCTCATACTTAATAGGACGAATATCGGCAATCGAAATGCCGTTGTCTATATAAGAAAGCACCTCGTTTACCGTGGCACCCTTGGTAGCAAATAAGAGTACGTAACCACCCGAAAACAGCGAATATTGATTAGAGTTCTGAAACGCTTCCTCATAAAATGTACACAGATATTCAGGTTTTCCGTTGTTTTTAAAATACACATCGAATGCGCCGGGACGGCAGCTTACGATCATCGTAAAGCTCGAGCCAACAAACTCAGGAATATCAATTGTTTCCAAGTGCCCCTCGCAAGAATATCTTAACTGACCACCATTCGTAAAGATCCTCGCTTCCGAGTTGGACAGTTGAAAGCAAAACCCTACCTCTCCGTTGACAGATCGGCAAGTTATTTCATAGCTTGCAAAAGGAAAGAACTGACAAAACAATCTTTTTGCCGCTCCACTTTTTATCACATAACAATTGTTTTCTACGCATTCCACGCAATCAAGGCTTTTATGAATCACGGGGTAAAGGTCTCCGCGCGTGTCATTCACAAAATCCTTGGACAAAGACATTTCACCCAGCTTGATCTTGAGATTTTTATACATAGAAAGCGAAAATTTTCTTTTAAATTCGTGGGAAAAAAGATTTTTCATTGGGAGCCTCCATCACACTTGGCTAAACATTATCAAACTCATTAAATCACATTTAACAACATCGCATCGGTTTAATTTTTCCATAGAAATACCTCCTCGCTGCTGTTATTATATCATAAATTCGTTCGCTTTTCAAGTGAAATATTCGGCTTATGCCGAATGTGAAATAATTCACTTCGTGAATTGTGAAAT
>JAZOUI010000065.1:0-1953 GCA_045658145.1 Pumilibacteraceae bacterium | reverse complement strand
TTTCGCCCGATCGATTGATTAGTTTTTTGCTCATCGCGATTTCGTCGGGAGAGAGTACGCTATCACAGTCGTGGCATTTTCGCATTAGTCCTGCACCAGCTTTACACGCAAAAATCTGCAACAATGGGGTTGAAGATTTTCAAGCAGTATATGGTTGTGGATTTCAAATTGTTCACCTGTCCACAGATCAGTTGCGTGAAGTTTTACGCCTGTTGAAGGAGTAATTCCGATTTGCTCGCCTGCAAAAGTGATAAGGCGCTCGTCGTCCAAAAGGTTAATAAGTAATACGGCAAAATCACCGTTTTCAAGAGGTTTGATAATGGCGCTAGAGGGCGTTTCATCTATCCATCTAAAATAGCCTGCGTATGGTTGAGCGCACAAACGGTCTTGATTTATCGCGATAACTTCACGGTTAGTGATAATACTTTTTGTTTGCTCGTCAATGTCTCTTACGTCGCTACCCAGCATTAGAGGTGAGCCGAAAAGTGCCCACGCAGAGAAATGTGTTTTGTATTCTTCGTAAGTGCATCCGCCTAAGCCAACGTTGCCCTTGCCGTTCATACCCACTACGAGCATATCCATGTCGTTAAAACAACCTATTCCACCAAAGGGCATTGCACCGTTAAAGTCTGTGTTGTAGTTGTTTTTTGTGTCAAGCATTTGTAAAATTATGTCACGGATAGAATTAAAGTTATCGTGAATGTCACCAGTAGAGCGCCACATGCTCGCACCGGTAGAGCGAATCCAGGCGTGAGTATTGTCTGCGCCCCAACTGCACGCGCTGAACAAAATTTCACGGCCACAGTTAGCCAGCGCCGCGCCCATTTTTCTGTACGAAAGTTTCCCCAAAACGGCAACAGGATGATAGCAGTAGTCGTATTTTAAGAAATCAACTCCCCATTCAGCGAAGGTACGGGCGTCGATAAATTCGTAATCAAAACTAGCAGGATAGCCCGCACAGGTAACCGTGCCTGCGCAAGAATACATTCCAAATTTAAGCCCAAGCGAATGCACGTAGTCAGCCACCGCTTTCATTCCCGACGGAAATTTTTCGGGATCTGCTACCAGTCTGCCGTTTTCGTCACGCTGTTTTAACGACCAGCAGTCGTCAATGACCACGTATTCGTATCCGAGTTTGTCAAGCCCGTTGTCAACAATTGCTTTCGCGCTTTCACGAACGACCTGTTCGTTAATATTCGGCCCGAATGTATTCCAAGAATTCCATCCCATTGGGGGAGTGAGTTTAAGCATCTTTTTCCCTCCGATATTAAAAACTTTTTATTAAATAAAGTATATCATATTTTTTGTCGAAAATCAATACTTTCGTGTTACTTAGTTTTTATGATTTGTTTTATAATATTATATAAAGGAAACGCGCGTAGAGTAACAGAAATAAAAGTTTTTTAAAATTCTGAAAAAAATTTTAAAAAGTTGCGAAAAACTCTTGACAAACTTCTTGTGATGTTGTATTATATAAGTACGATAATGATAATCATTATCAATAAGGAGTCGTAAATAATGGATGACATTCGCGAACAAGTTAATAACGAACGTCATTCAAAAAGTCGTGACGCGATATACGAAACGCTGGCAGGGACGAAAAGTCATCCTGATGCCGAGTGGGTTTACGAGCACGCGAGAGAGACTAATCCGTCGCTTGGAATTGCAACGGTGTATCGCAACTTGAAACGATTGAGCCAAAGCGGAAAAATCGTAGCGATAGAAACTAGCAACGGTAGCGTGCATTACGACGCCTGCGTTACACCCCACGCGCACTTTATATGTGAAAAGTGTGGCAGAATTTTGGATATCGATTTTCCCGACGTACCTTTCAAGGAAGCGGAGAAAGCGGGATACGAAGTTTATCGTGGAAAGGTAGTGCTTTTTGGGGTATGTCCCGATTGTAAAAATAGTTAATAACCGCAGTTGCGGTAAAATAATTTTTGAAAATTT
>JAZOUI010000064.1:0-8616 GCA_045658145.1 Pumilibacteraceae bacterium | reverse complement strand
ATTCCTAAGCTTCGGTGTAAGGTTTTAGCCCCGGTAATCTTCGGCGCAGCGTCACTCGACCAGTGAGCTATTACGCACTCTTTGAATGAGTGGCTGCTTCTAAGCCAACATCCTGGTTGTCTATGCAACGCCACATCCTTTACCACTTAACCTTAACTTGGGGACCTTAGCTGTAGATCTGGGCTGTTTCCCTTTTGACGATGAAACTTATCTCACACCGTCTGACTCCCAACTATAAGTATTCGGTATTCGCAGTTTGATAAGGTTCGGTAACCCGTGAAGGCCCCTAGCCCATTCAGTGCTCTACCCACGATACTCTCTACGTTGAGGCTAGCCCTAAAGCTATTTCGAGGAGAACCAGCTATATCCGGATTCGATTGGAATTTCTCCGCTAACCACAAGTCATCACCGACTATTTCAACAGGCGTGTGTTCGGACCTCCACAAAATGTTACTTCTGCTTCATCCTGCTCATGGTTAGGTCATCCGGTTTCGGGTCTACGACATGCTACTAATTCGCCCACTTCAGACTCGCTTTCGCTACGGCTCCAGTACTTAATACCTTAACCTCGCAACACATCGTAACTCGCCGGCCCGTTCTACAAAAAGTACGAGGTCACACTTGCTTACGCGTTGTGCTCCCTCTGCTTGTAAGCATACGGTTTCAGGTTCTATTTCACTCCCCTCCCGGGGTGCTTTTCACCTTTCCCTCACGGTACTATACTCTATCGGTCATCAGGTCGTATTTAGCCTTAGGAGATGGGCCTCCCACATTCCCACCGAATTTCTCGTGCTCGATGGTACTCTGGATGCTCACGCTTTCAATTCTGTTTCGATTACAGGGCTTTTACCTTGTTTCGCTGTGCTTTCCAACACTCTTCATCTACTTCCTTGAATAGCTTATGTGAGTCCGAACCCCTTACATATTTCTACATAAGGTTTAGGCTCTTACCCGTTCGCTCGCCACTACTTAGGTAATCGTTGTTTTACTTTCTCTTCCTCCGGGTACTTAGATGTTTCAGTTCCCCGGGTTCCCCTCGTTACACTATTTATTCATGTAACGATACTTTATATCTCTATAAAGTGCGTTCCCGCATTCGGATATCTACGGATCAATGTTCATTTGCAACTCCCCGTAGCTTTTCGCAGCTTGTCACGTCCTTCTTCGGCGCCTGATGCCAAGGCATCCACCATACGCTCTTATTAGCTTAATCTCAGTAATAATTTTAGCAGTATCTCTACTGCCTTCTTTCCGTTCTTGGTTTCTTTCTTGACCAGTTCTTTTCAAGTTAAATTACAAGACATATTCTATACAATTAAAGATACATATTCTACTCTTTACTCGTATTCATATTATCTGTGTTTATTTTTTATATGCAGTTGTCAATGTGCGTTTTCTAGAGATTAAAAAAGCATAAAGCAATAGAAAATTTTTAATCACTTTCTATTCAACTTTATGCCAGCGGTATTCTGTTTCAAATACTTGGTCAATCTCTCGTGCCGTCCCTTTCGTGCGACAGCCTATATATAATACCACATCTCATTTCTTTTGTCAACAGTTTTTAACAACTTTTTTAAAGTTTTTTTAAATCTTTTTCTCTTTTTATTTTTTTCTTTATATGACCTCACACCTCATCCGTCACTTCGTGCCACCTTCCCGTTGGGGAGGAAGGCTTTTAACTTTATACAACCTGTACACTTTATCCCAAGCATACGAAACCACCTTCGGTGGCTCTCCCTCCGTCACGCTAACGCGTGCCACCTCCCTCGACAGATGGAGGCTACCACATCACTTACTTTTCCTATTATATATAATGAAAAAGAGAGCAACCTCTTCGGTCACTCTCTTCTCTTTTTTAATCAACGTAAACTTCACTTATATAATACTAAAAACAATATACTCACATTAATTATAGAAATTATCAAAGCTGCTATAGCCAAACCTTTTCCTTTGCCACCTATATAATTTGCTTTTGATATACCTATAAATGAAAAAATAAAACCCAAAAAACACAATATAGGGAAAAACGAAAACACAAACGCCACTACCGACATAGGATTTGATTCATTTTTCTTGCTAACAATATTAATTTTTCTTTCCCCTGTAGGCGCCCCACAATGTGAACAAAACGACTTATTATATTCTATTTCTTTTCCACAACGTTTACAATACATTTTGCATCCTCCGTTTTGATACAGTTAGTGTATATTCTTAATATCAATTATACACATTATGTATAATATAGTCAAGCAATTAGGAGAAAACATGGAAAATTCTTTAAAAGAAAGTTTAGGCAAAAAATTAAAAGAACGGAGAAATCAATTAGGTTTGACGCAACGACAAGTAGCTGAAAAACTAGGCGTAGCGCAACCAATTTATCAACGTTTTGAAAAAGGTATTTTTGAGTGCAGTTACGAACAGCTGCGTGATATTTGCATACTATTTGATATATCCGCTGATTATCTACTAGGCCTATCAGAATATTAAAATTACAAAAAGGAGCGACTGCCGTCACTCCTTTTTCTTTTAAATATAATATATAGGGTTTATTCAAACCTACGAACCCGTCTTTGACGGTTATTTTGCAAAGATGCCTACAGAGTTAAGGAATTTTTCGAAAGCGTCAAAGCCTTTTTCGTCCTTTTTGAACACAGCGGTGTTGTCAAGGATATCTTCACAAACGCGGTTAACTTCGTCTTTTACAATCAAAGCAGCCTCGGTAGCCGAGCACTTGCCGTTTTCTTTCATAAGACGTTCAATCATATTAGCGTGAACTTTCATATCATCAGCGAGTGCGTCGCGCGAATACTTAACTTCGCGAGTAAGGTACTTTTCAACTTCGGCAAGTTGACGGTTAAGTCTACCAGGAAGAATAAACAAGCCCATAGCCTCGATAAGACCGATAGCCTCGCTCTTAATATTCTGATTTTCGGGATGAACGTGGTAAATACCGTCGGGATATTTTTCGCTAGTGCAGTTATTACGAAGAATAAGTTCAACGATATACTTGTCGCCACTCTTTCTAGCGATAGGCGTAATAGCGTTATGCTGTTCGCCGTCGTTAGCGATAATATCTACGCTTTCGTCAGAGTACTGTTTCCACGCCTCGATAATCTTGCCTGCATATTCTTGGAGCGTTTTACGGCTAGTAGAAGTAAGACGGATAACCGAGTTGTACCAGTCAACGACGGTGGTATCAACGTAGGGATAGTCAGCGTGCTTATACTTCTTAAGGTCGGGTGCTTTGTGCATAGGAAGTTGTTTAAGTCCGCCTTGGAAGTGATCGTGCGTCAAGATCGATCCGCCAACGATAGGAAGGGCAGCATTACAACCGATAAAGTACATAGGCGCGTAATCCACGAAATCGAGAAGTTTAACTACCGTTTCGGGAATAACTTTCATAGGCGTATGGTCGCCGTTGATTGCAATACCGTGTTGGTTAAAGTAAGCGTACGGCGAGAACTGCCAGAACCACTCTTCTCCACCCAAACTAAGGGGTACGGTACGTAGCGTTTGACGGAAAACACCGTGTCCAGCAAAGCCAACGTTGTCACGGCAAATCATACAAGCAGGATAGGAAGACGACTTCGTTTTGAGAAGTTTTGCAGTATCCTTATTGCTCTTTTCTGGCTTTGAAAGGTTAATGGTAATTTCAAGTTTACCCTTAGTGGATTTTGCCTCCCAATGCTTATTGCGAGCAATCTTCGTAGCCTTGATATAGTCGTTCTTTACGCCGTAATCGTTAAGCCAGTCAAAAGCCTTAGCCGAGTTTCTAGCGTGAAGGTTTTCGAACATATCAACGATTTGGCTAGGACGAAGGCTAACGATATCCATAATCTTGTCGCCAAATTCTTCTCTATCGTCTTCGGTAATAATACCGTTATTAACGGCATAGTCCACGATAGGATTAAGCATGTCGTCAGGGCAAGTCATTTCTTCAATTTTGTCAACGTCAACTTCGTACTCAATGTAATCTTCAAGTTTAAGAGCGGTAAGAAGTTTGTTGCGAGTGTAAACGACGTCATAGTCGTCCAAAAGCAAATGCGACTGAGCATATTGCAAAAGTTGTTCGATTTGCGAATAAATAAGCATTGTATTATGTCTCCTTAAAAGATTTTATCAATTACGAACGCGGAGCAACAAGGCTGACGTGTCGTCCAATAGCGAAAAATTTCCAAGGCGTTTTTTCAATAGGCGGATATGCCACAAACACCATAGGAGTTTTGTTTACGGGATGATAGAAACGAAGTTCGTACGCCCAAAGCGCAAGGTTATGACCTTTTGCAAGCGTATCACCGCCATATCTAACGTCACCAAAAATAGGCGTTCCTATCTTTTGCATTTGCACGCGCGCTTGGTGAGATCTGCCCGTAATAAGTTTTATGTCCACAAGCGACATTGACGGAACACATTCCAAAACGTGATAAATAAGTTCAGCACGCTTTGCTCCTTCGATTGCGGCAGGAACAACGGTAACCGTATTATTCTTTTCGTCTTTTTTAAGATAATGCGTAAGGCGAGCCTGACGGTCACGGGGCGTACCCACTACCACCGCCAAATAACGCTTTTCAAACATACCTTCTTTCATTTGTTCAGCAAGGCGTGATGCGGCTTTGCTCGTTTTTGCGAACACCATAACTCCGCCCGTCGGACGGTCGAGACGGTGAACAAGCCCAACGTAAGCCTCACCCGGTTTGTCATATTTTTCCTTTACGTACTCTTTCACCATCGAAAGAAGGTCCACGTCCCCCGACGAATCGCCCTGCGTGGGGATATTTTGGGGTTTTAAAACAACGATAACGTGGTTGTCTTCGTAAAGAATAGTAAGATTGTTTTCCTTTTCCATAAAATCCTCTTTATTACTTTGTCCACATACCACTACAACCACAAGGAAGTTCGATTTGTCCTTGGCTCTTGTCGGTAATGGGCAAATTAAGTTCGTATGCCGTGGTGCTACCGCCTGCGCCGTTCATTGTAAGCGTAAGCATATTTTTAATAACCGTGGGCTGAAGTCCAGTCGTATAACTATTTATTAAATAGAAAGCAGGCTCATCCAAAACTTCGCGAACAAGCGTTACAAGTTCGAACAAACTGTCTTCAATTTTCCACGTTTCGCCACTTGGTCCTCGACCGTAAGAAGGTGGATCCATAAGCACGGCGTTATACTTCTTGCCACGCTTAATTTCGCGCAAAACAAACTTTTTACAGTCGTCAACGATATAGCGAATTCCGTCGCTTGGCGCACCACTTATCTGTGCGTTTTGCTTGCATCTATCCACCATACCTTTAGCGGCATCAACGTGAGTTACGAACGCGCCACTTTTTGCAAGTGCCACAGACGCACCACCCGTATAACCAAAAAGGTTGAGTACGTTAAGTCTCGTTTTGCTCTCTTTTGCTATTTTGCCCATAACGTCCCAGTTATACGCCTGCTCGGGAAAAAGCCCTGTGTGCTTAAATCCCATAGGCTTTATAAGGAACTTACAGTCTCGCCAAGCAATAGTCCACTCTTGCGGAAAAGGGCGAATAATTTGCCATCTTCCACCGCCGTCGGACGAGCGAACATAACGCGCGTTAAGACGGGGAAAAGACGCCAAATCAAAGGGCGCACGCCAAATGGCTTGGGGATCGGGACGAAGTAAATACACGTCGCCCCAACGCTCTAACTTTTCTCCACCACCAACGGCGATAATTTCATAGTCTTTCCAGTCGGGAGCAATCATAATTTCTCCACCGCGATTTTAACAGCCTTGCCGTTAACGTCCGTGCTTTCCGTATTATCAGGAGCAACGAGCGCAATTTCATCTGCCAAAACGTATTCGCTAATTTCAGCGCCGTAAGTCGCGATAACTTTTTCAATCTCTTCGTCGCCTTCCACGTACAAACGAATATGGTCGGTAACTTCAAATCCCGATTCTTTTCTCATATTTTGAACTTTGGACACGATTTCGCGCATAAGACCTTCTTTAATAAGTTCGTCGTCAAGCGTGGTATCCAAAATAACGGTCATACCTGCCTCGCTAGTAACCGAATAGCCTTCCTTGCTCGAAACGGAGATGAGAAGGTCGTCACGGGTAAGCGAAACTTCGCCGTCAATATCAGTAACGTAAACGTCGCTAGTGCGGAGCGTTTCTACAATCTTTTGAGCGTTTTCAGCCAAGTGAACACGAATAGCGTTAAGACGCTTGCCGTACTTAGGTCCAAGCGTACGGAGTTGGGGTTTAACTTCGTAAGAAACGTACGAACCAGCATCTACGAGCGATTCGATTTCCTTAACGTTAAGTTCGTCGCGAACAACAGCCAAAAGTTCGTCGTTCATTGCGGTAACGCCGTCACCACAAACGATAATCTTGCGCAAAGGCTGACGGTTCTTAACAGCGGACGTGTTACGAGCACTTCTACCCAAAACAGCCGCTTTTTCAGCCAAAGCCATACCCTTTTCAAGTTCGGGATTGATATATTTTTCATTAGCAACGGGGTACGAGCAAAGGTGTACGGACTCAGGCGCGTTTTCATCTACGCTACGAACGATATTTTGATAAATTTCTTCGGTCACGAAAGGAACGTAAGGCGCAAGCAAACGGCTAAGCGTTTCGAGCACGGTATAAAGCGTCATATAAGCCGCTGCCTTATCTTCGGTCATTTCGCTACCCCAGTATCTGTCACGGCAACGACGAACGTACCAGTTGGAAAGCGTATCAACGAACTCGGCAATTTCACGCGCGCTTTCGGTGATAGCGTACTTTTCAAGATTTTCGTCCGTGTGTTTTACGAGCGTATTAAGTGCCGACAAAATCCACTTGTCCATCGTGGAAAGCGCACACTCGTCAAGATTATATTTCGTGGGATCAAACTTGTCGATTTCAGCGTAAAGAATATAGAACGAGTAAGTGTTAAATAACGTTCCAAGGAATTTTCTTTGAACTTCACTTACCGCCTCTTCATAGAAACGCGAAGGAATCCAGGGGTTCGAGCCGGTATAGAAATACCATCTTACAGCGTCTGCGCCCTGCTTATCAAGAACAGACCACGGGTCAACTACGTTGCCCTTATGCTTACTCATCTTGATACCGTTTTTATCGTTAACGTGTCCTAAAACTATGCAGTTTTTAAAGGGCGCTTTGTCAAACAAAAGCGTAGAAATTGCAAGCAAGGTATAGAACCATCCACGTGTTTGGTCAACTGCCTCAGAGATGAACTGCGCAGGGAAAGTCTTTTCAAAAATTTCCTTGTTTTCAAAGGGATAATGGTGCTGAGCGAAAGGCATTGAGCCAGAGTCGTACCAGCAGTCAATAACTTCGGGCGTACGGTGCATTACTCCACCACACTTGGGACAACGGAGCGTTACAGCATCAACGTAGGGCTTGTGAAGTTCGATATCTCCTTCAATACCACCACGTTCTTTGAGTTCGGCTTTCGAACCGATTGCCTCGGTTTCGCCACACTCGTCGCAAATCCAAATAGGAAGGGGCGTACCCCAGTATCTTTCACGGGAAAGTCCCCAGTCGATAACGTTTTCAAGGAAGTTACCCATTCTACCCTTACCGATAGATTCGGGCATCCAGTTAACGGTGTCGTTATTCTTTACAAGTTGTTCACGAAGTTTGGTCATAGAAATGAACCAAGTGGAACGCGCGTAGTAAAGAAGGGGCGTATCACAACGCCAGCAGAACGGATAACTGTGGTTATATACGGGCGCAGAGAACAAAAGTCCACGCTCTTTAAGGTCTTTTAAGATAAGTTTGTCAGCATCTTTGCAGAACGTACCCTCGAAAGGCGCACCTTTTACCATATTACCACGGTCGTCAACCTGTTGGATAAAGGGGATATCGTTCTCTCTGCCCACTCTTGCGTCGTCTTCACCAAACGCAGGCGCGATATGAACAACGCCAGTACCGTCGTCAAGCGTTACGTATCCGTCGCAAACTACGATATGGCAATTCTGCTTGCCTTGATAGTTTTCATAAAGGGGAACGTACTTAACGCCCTTATACTCACTACCCTTCTTAACGCAAAGAATAGTGTATTTACCTTCTTCGAAGTGCGCGGAAATTCTTTCTTTTGCGAGAATATAAGTTACGCCGTCAACGTCGATTTCGGCGTAGTCGTATTCGGGGTTAAAGCAAAGCGCAGCGTTAGAAGGGAGCGTCCAAGGCGTAGTCGTCCACGCGAGAATATAGGTATTCTCTCTGCCCACTACTTCAAAAGCGGCAACTGCAGACTTTTCTTCAACGTCCTTATAGCCTTGCGCTACTTCGTGCGAAGAAAGCGCCGTTCCACAACGGGGGCAATAGGGCACGATTTTATGTCCTTTGTAGATAAGTCCCTTGTCGAAAATAGTTTTGAGTGACCACCACTCGGATTCAATATAATTGTCGTCGTAAGTAATATAGGGGTTATCCATATCTACCCAATATCCTACGCGGTCACTCATCTTTTTCCACTCGGAAGTGTATTTCCATACGCTTTCCTTACACTTTTGGATAAAAGGCCCGATACCATATTCCTCGATATCTTGCTTTCCGTCCATGCCAAGAACTTTTTCTACTTCAAGTACAACGGGAAGGCCGTGAGTATCCCAGCCTGCTTTTCTAGTAGCGTGATAGCCCTTCATCG
>JAZOUI010000063.1:0-2907 GCA_045658145.1 Pumilibacteraceae bacterium | reverse complement strand
TTGCAAAAGAACGAGCAACTTGCGGCCGCTTTGCCCCCTGCGCTTATGGCTGCGCTCGCTAAAAAGGTACAAAGTGGTGGCGAATTCGTAAGAAAAATGGACAAACCGCAAACAAAGTCGGCAAGAAGACGTTTGTCAATGGAAGACGTAAGAACGATGTTCCGTACCCTTTACACGCGTGGTAATAGATACAGAATATTCTTGCTTGTTACAAGTTCGACGATGGAAACTATCAACAAGGCGATAATAGACAAACTTGATTCGACGGGTAAGGTTAACGCCAAGGAAAGTTATGCGGTTTACGGCTCGCAAAAAGAACGTGACGGCAATGGCAAGCGTGATAAGGATAGCAATAAGGATTGCATTTACGTTTGCCCAGAAGAAAGTAATACAAGACTTTTTGACTTCTCCCCTCAAGCAAATGCAAAGTGGTGGGATGAGTTTATGAAAATTATGAAGGATTAAAAAGTATGATTATTTATGAAAAAGTAAAGAATTTGAGCGACGAAATGCTTTTGTCTTTATCTGCAATGAAAGGTCACGTTACAAAGTTTAAGAGCAAAACTTCGAATTTTAGCGAGACTTTGGGCGATAAAATTTCGGATAGCGCGTATTCGATTAGTGAAGACATTGCAAGAATTGTAAACGAGACGGAAAGCATTATTCGCCAAAAGACGACTAACGTAGGCGATTTTGCGCAAGAACTCAAAAGAGTGGAAGATTTGATTAAATCAAAGGTGGATAATATATGAGCGTTAACGACCAAATTGCAGCTGCAACCGAAGAGTTGCTTAATATCGTAAAGGATTATTATAAAGACCTTAATTCCTTTATTGGAAGTATGCTTAACGAAATTGACGTGCTTAACGATAAAATGCGTCTGGTTGGCCAAAACTGGAACGACGCTAACTTCGACGATTTCAGAAGAAGTGTGGAATCTAAAATCAAGGAACTCGAAGTACAAATTAACCGTGCAAAAGACCTTTTGTCGACGGTAAAAGAAACTGAAAGTTCTTTTGCATCTGCGCTTGCTATTTTAAGGGGCTAGTTTAAGGATATGGGAAAGATTTACGACGATGGTAAGTTATTTTCGGGCGTAAGTTATTCGGTTGACGAGATTGAGTTTACTTATACTTCGTGGAGCGACGATATAGGTAGTTCTATTACGAAAGTAGCAAAAAGCGTGCCTTCAGCGTTTAATTACGCGCAGGATGCGTTGTGGGAAAAAGCAGGACCGTTGCTTAAAGTAGAAGAAGATAAAATCAAATACTGTGGCTACGAAGGTGAAATTTGGGGGCTGAAAGTAGATGATTAGTATAAACGTTTCTTCTGAAAAAATAGGGCGATTTGCTAGCCACGCTAGAGACTGTTCTTACGAAGTAAGTAATGCGATTAGCAAGGGACAAGGCGTTGTTAGCGACGTTGAGAATAAAGTAAGTACTGCTATCACGAACACTGAACAAAAGATTAAAGAGATGATTAGTGATTACGAGAAGGCGCAGGAAACTTACGAGCATAACTGTGAACTTTTGGAGAAAAAGGAAAAGGAATATAACGCAGTTAAAAAGCAGTTGTCTTCCGCGCAAGCAAGCCTTGAGTCGGCACAAGAAGCGCAAACGCGTGCAAATAATTCTTCATCAGGCTCAACTCCCGAAGAAAAGAAAGCGCACGATAGCGCCGTTTCCGCAGCAAACAGTGCAGTTAATTCGGCCAGTAGCGCCGTTTCTTCGCTTAAGAGTGAACTTAATAAAATAGGTAAAATTATTGAGCGAATAAACCGTGCAAACAGCAGATTGGACGAAATTATGTACAGTATCAAAACGCAAATGCGTGATGCTCGTGATTACATTGCAGGGCTTGAAAGCCAAATTCGTGCTGTAAAAGACAAGTTAAGTAAGTTTAATACTGAAGGCAAGAAGGCTGAAAATACTTTTAATTCGCTCGAAATTGTTGCGCTTAATGCAAAAGGATATATTGATTCTGCGTGCTCTTATCTTGCCGAAGCGTCCGATAAAAATACTTCTTCTTATGAAAAAAACGTAAGGATGTATTCCGTCCACGCGCTCGTTGACGCTGCTGAAATTTTGGAGAATATGAAAGCAAACGTTGAGCAGTTTACTAGCGAGCAAAATCAAATGGTTAAGAAATATAGAGACACTTTGGGCGACAATATTTCTTACGAAATGGCACTAGTGGGTGAAGACATAGGTAACCATATGACGCAGTCAACCGCTACTTTTGATGAAAAAGCGCAATTTTTGCGCAAAGCATACAAACAACTGGTGGCGTACACGAATATTCATTACACGAGATACTAAAATAAAAGGAGCAGTATTAGGCTGGTTCTCATAAGGATGTTTACACAAATCGGCAGAGAACTTGTTTTCTCTGCCGATTTGTGATATAATGGAAACGATAAAACTTTGGAGGAGTAAGTATGTCGCTTGATTACAACGAAAAGAATATTACTCTTGCAAAAAATCTTCGTAAACATGCAACACCGCAGGAAAATCATTTGTGGTACGATTTTCTATCAAAATATGAAATCAGATTTCAAAGACAAAAAAGCTATAGACAATTTTATTGCAGATTTTTACTGCCACAAAGCCAAACTGATCATAGAAATTGATGGGTCACAGCATTATACCGAAGAAGGCAGACAAAAGGATGAATTTCGTACTGAAATTCTTGAAGGTTATGATCTGAAAGTCATACGGTTTACAAACCGACAGATCAACACAAACTTTCGGGGTGTCTGCGAATATATCGATGCCGCCGTAAAAGCCTCCCTCCGAGAGGGAGGGGGACCGCGATAGCGGTGGAAGGAGCCTGCGTAACTTTGAGCTTGAATTAACTTTATTGTAACGCGCTCTCCCTCAGTCGCCTACGGCGCCAGCTCCCTCCCGG
>JAZOUI010000062.1:0-2227 GCA_045658145.1 Pumilibacteraceae bacterium | reverse complement strand
TATTTATCAGACATTTCCGTTCTCCTTTGGCTACGCATTAGCCGTTAACGCCACCTTTTTCTCCCAAAGCAGTTGCCTCATCCATAGTTCGATGTATCATTTCCATCAAAACTTCATCTGCTTTTTCATCACTTGCAAGTTGTTGCGAATAAGCGTACAACTTTTGCTTAAACTCGTTCGCATCAGCAGTATCTATAATATAACGTAATCCTTTTCGCATTGCTACTACCTGCGCTTTTCTCTTTTCTATACGCGTCTTTACGTCTTCAATCGGCATAGACAAATTCTTAATTTTTTCACGCTTTTCTTTTTCACGTCTTGCAATTTCTTCAAGTTCGTTAAGCCTACGTAAAAGCGCGTTAAGCCTGTCACCATTGACTTGTTTTGCAATAGGCAAATTATCGCCGTAATTCGTTCTTTGTTGAAGTTGTGGTACGTTTTCTTTCTCGCCAAAGTACGCTGTCTGCATTTGAGTTGAATTTTGCACAAGTGCATCATTTTTGGCTTTTTCCGTTTCAGTACGTCTAGAAGTGCGCTCTTTTGATATAACACCACTACCCGATCTCACTAACAACATCGGATTAAGCGCCGGTAAAGTACGCTCGCAATCACTAATGGCTTTTTCGTGCGCCGAGCGAGAACGTTTTAGTTCGTTAAGCGCATTATTAAGTTCTTCTTCATGAGCGCGTTTTTGTACCATTTTGCGAATACCAAAACGTACTTTTTTCGTTGAAATTTCGTCATAACGTTTTTGCGCCTCAACGTACTCTCGAGCGCATTTCTCTTTTCTCTGTTCGTATTCTTTCTTGATTATCGAATACTCGATTTCACCCACGACTTTATCTTCCGCCGTAATGATATCTTCAAGTTCATAATTTTCTCGATCCAAAAATTCATTGGTTTTAATTTTTGATATTTTGAACTGTTCGATTTTTTCTTCCTTTTGGCGAATAATCTCCTCTTCTTCGTTATCAGCAAATACGATTTGAGAATTAAGTTCACTAATTTGTTTTGCAACGTCACCCGTTTCAGTAGCGCCGTCCGAGTGTTTGAATTTCTCCATACTCAGCGACAACTGTTTGCGAAGTTCGTTTTTCTTTGTATGGAGTGACGCTAAAGAATCATCAAGATCTTTGATCTCTCGGTACAATACGTTAACCGTTTCAAGCAACGGACGGAGTTGATGATATTTTTTCATAAACTCTCTTGCTCGATTTTCAGACTCCATTTTTTTAAGTTCTGCGCCTACGGTTTCATTAAGACGGTCAATATCCGAATTTATAAAACTCAAATCTCTTTCGTTTCTTGAAATATCTGCCGAAAGATAGTTATAAACGTCGCGCAATAAAACTTCATCAGCCGTTTTTTCTTCCACTTTTTTGATGAGCGAACTAGCGAGAAGTTCATTTTTTTCAAGTTGGCGTTTTAATTCATCCATCGTACTTTTGTTTTGTTTTGCTCTCTTTTTATCTAGCGTTAACGCAGTTATCTCGTCACGAAGGCGAGTATTTACAGTCGTCGTTGAAACAATAACGACTTTATTATCGCGTATGTATCGTGCAATTTTTTCAGCCTCGTAACGAACTTTCGCTACTCTTTCTTTTAGTTTTTTTATTCTGTTTTCCGTTATTTTCGCAACCTGAATACGCTCGCGAAGAATTCGCATATCTTCCGTTTCTTGTTCAGCATCATAAAAAGTTTCAGTAATTTCGCACGATTCATCCGCAATGGGCGCATACGGATCAAATCCTAATAATTTTACAAGCGGGTCAACTGGTTGTTCAACAACTTTATTTTTGTGGAAAAACACACGTTTTCTTTCTTTTTGCGGCGATTTTTTCTCTTCTTCTAAATTTTTTCTTGACGCATCCGTCACATTGGTAACACTTGTCCCTGCATCCGAAACGGATTTGCTCTCTTTTTTCTTTTTGCTCGCACTCAATTTCGATTGCTTATATATATCAACGATTATATAAATAAGGAAAATTAATAACGCTACTATCGCAATTCCACCTACGATAACATCAAATAACGTTACTGTATAATCGCCTACTGTAAACAAATCCATTTTTTTTGCTCCTAAGCCCCAAAATTTGCACATACTTATATAAATTATATTATATACGATTTATTTGTAAATGTCAATAGGCTTTTTTAACTTTATTTTATACATTAAGGTACTATTTTGGTTATTTTTGACAAATCAAAACATAGTAGCGTTGATTTA
>JAZOUI010000061.1:0-3623 GCA_045658145.1 Pumilibacteraceae bacterium | reverse complement strand
ACTAAGTTGGAATATCTACCCATCATTTCAGCGTACAAAACGTAATCTTTTTTGTAGCCAAGGTCGTCAAACGCGCTAATGTAAAAACGATAAATTCTTTCACGCTTAACGGTGTCTACGCCCATAATCGTGCCACCACCGATATGCTTGCGAAGATGCATTAAAAAGGAAAAAGAGTTTAACGGATTTTCAGCGTTTTCGTTTGTTATGCAAACTCTAGCGCGTGATGAAGATACGGACAAAAGAAGTAAAAGGCTACTTTTTTTAGTCGCATCTTTAGGACGCACAGACAAAATAACGTCTTCCTTGCTAGGCATACCAACGCGTTCTATTCTAGCGCCAGATAATAAGTTATTAAGTTCTTTTGCGATAAATTGATAGGTAAAAGCGTCGGAAGGCATAATTTTCTCCGTTTTTCAATATTTTTTCACTAAATATTATACCTATATTTAAACAAACTTGTCAATAAAATTTGACAAATACTTTTTAATTTGATATTATATACAAGTATCAATTTCGGAGGATTATTATGAACTACACTATTGAAGAGCTTAAAGGCGAAGTAAAAATCAACTTTTCGCTTACTGCAGAAGAATGGGAAGACAGCCTTAACAAGGCATACCTTAAGAACAAGGCAAAGTTTAACGTGCCTGGTTTTAGAAAGGGACACGCTACCCGTAAGATGATTGAAAAGATGTATGGCGAAGGCGTTTTCTTTGACGAAGCGTTTAACCAAGCATTCTATGAGGCATACAGCAAGGCGCTTGACGAACACGAGGAAATTTTCCCCGTTGACGAACCCAAGGTGGATATTGACGACATCGGCAAGAACGGTGTTTCCTTCCACGCTATCGTAACCGTTAAGCCCGAAGTAACGCTTGGCGAATACAAAGGTATTAAAATTGACAAAGTTGAGTATAATGTTACGGCAGAGGACGTTCAAGCAGAAATCGACCGCGCACTTAAGCAAGGCGCTAGACGCGTAGAAGTTGCTGACAGAAAGGTTGAAAACGGCGACATTGTAAACCTTGATTACAGCGGAAGCGTTGACGGCGTTAAGTTTGACGGCGGTACTGCATCTGGTCAGGAACTCGTAATCGGATCTGGAAGTTTCATTCCTGGATTTGAAGAGCAAATGGTTGGTATGGCTATCGGCGAAACTAAGGACCTTACCGTTAAGTTCCCCGAGCAGTATCACGCTGCTGACCTTGCAGGCAAGGACGCTGTATTTACCGTAACCGTTAACAAGATCGAGGCTGAACAACTTCCCGAACTTAACGATGAATTTGCTAAGAACGTAAGCAAGTTTGACACCGTTGCTGAATATAAGGCTGATATTGAAAAGAACCTTAAGGAAAGCAAAGAGCGTCAGGCTAATATGGAAAACGAAAACGCAGTTATCGAGGCTGTTACCGCTAACGCTAGCGTTGAAATTCCCCGTTGCATGATTGAGTCGCAACTTGATTATCTTATGCAAGATATGGAGTATAGACTTCAATATATGTATCGTATGAAACTCGAAGACTACCTTAAGTACACGGGTGGTACTATCGAAGAACTTCGTAAGAGCAGAGAAACTGACGCTGAACGCGACGTAAAGACTCGTCTTGTTCTTGAGGCTATTGTTAAGGCTGAAAACCTTGACGTAACCGAAGATGACGTTACGGCAGAAATTACTCGCCTTTGCGAAAACAACGGTAAGGACGTTGAAGACTACAAAAAGCATATTGACGCTAAACAGCTTAACTATATGAAGAACGACCTTCTTACCAAGAAACTTATTGCTTTCCTTAAAGAAAACAACGTTTTCGAAGTAAAGGTAGCAGAAAAGAAGACTACCAAGAAATCCACTAAAAAAACCACTAAGACGGAAGAAGATAAGTAATTTTCCGTATAGGAGAACAGATAATGATTAGAAACAGTCTTGTACCTATGGTCGTTGAACAGACCAACCGTGGCGAACGCTCGTATGACATTTATTCTAGACTTTTAGAAGATAGAATTATCTTTCTTACGGGTGAAATCAACGATATCACCGCAGATATTGTAATCGCGCAACTTATTTATCTTGAAGGAAAAGACCCTGATAAAGATATAAGTTTGTATATCAATAGCCCGGGCGGTAGCGTAACGGCAGGAATGGGAATATATGATACGATGAATTATATCAAGTGTGATGTAAGCACTATTTGTGTCGGTATGGCAGCGTCAATGGGCGCGTTCTTGCTTTCGTCGGGCGCAAAGGGAAAGCGTTTTGCTCTTCCTAACAGCGAAATTATGATTCATCAGCCTCTTGGTGGAGCGCAAGGACAGGCGAGCGATATCAAGATTCAGGCGGAACATATTCTCAAAATTAAGGACAGACTTAATCGCATTATCGCAAAAAATACTTCTCAGCCCCTTGAAAAAGTGGAAAAGGACGTTGATCGTGATTACTATATGAGTGCTCAAGAAGCGCTTGAATACGGTATCGTCGACAAAATTTTTGATAAAAGAATTTAGGAGCATATATTGATTACTAAAAGTTTAGAACCCAAATGTTCTTTTTGTGACAAACCTGCATCACAAGTAAAAAAACTTGTTACTGGACCTAACGGATTATATATCTGTGACGAGTGCATAGAAATGTGTTCGGCAATCGTAAGTAAGGAAGAAGAGAGCAACAAGCCTAATAAAAGCAAATTGCCCACGCCCGAAGAAATGATGCGCGAACTTGATAATTATATCGTAGGTCAAGAAGATGCAAAGCGTGTACTTTGCGTAGCGGTATATAACCACTACAAGCGTATTGCTTATAACAAAGCGCAGGCTAAAAAAGGCGCGAAAAAGGACGAAATTGAACTTAAAAAATCAAATATTCTTATGTTAGGACCTACGGGTTGCGGAAAGACTTTGCTCGCACAGACGTTGTCACGTATTCTTAACGTACCTTTTGCGGTAGCGGACGCTACTACGCTTACAGAGGCTGGCTACGTTGGTGAAGACGTTGAAAACGTGCTACTCAAACTTATCCAGAACGCCGATTACGATATCGAAAAGGCGCAACGTGGTATAATTTATATTGACGAAATTGACAAAATTGCGAGAAAGAGTGAAAACGTAAGCATTACCCGTGACGTTTCTGGCGAAGGCGTACAGCAGGCGCTCCTTAAAATTGTAGAAAGTACGGTTGCATCCGTTCCTCCGCAGGGTGGAAGAAAGCATCCGCAACAAGAGTGCTTGCAAATTGACACAACAAATATCTTGTTTATTTTTGGCGGAGCGTTCGTTGGACTTGACAAGATTATTGAAAAGAGAATGAGTTCATCTTCTCTTGGATTTGGTGGAGAAGTGAAAAACACTCACGCCACTACGGACGAAACTATCAAAAATCTTCAACCGCAAGACCTTATCAAATTCGGACTTATCCCCGAGTTTATAGGCAGAGTTCCCGTAACCGTTAGTTTGACTGCTTTGGACGAAGACGCGCTTGTTCGCATCTTGACCGAGCCGAAAGACTGTTTGGTAAAACAGTACGTAAAACTTTTGGAAATGGACGACGTAAAACTTGAGTTTGAAGAGGACGCTGTTCGTGCAATAGCGCGCCGTGCAATCGAACACAAAACGGGTGCACGTGGACTTCG
>JAZOUI010000060.1:0-1676 GCA_045658145.1 Pumilibacteraceae bacterium | reverse complement strand
TATTTCTTGTATGGGTACGGGCAATAAACTTGACCCCACGCAGTTTAAGATAACTGATATTTACTCGACTAGCACGTGTCCGCTTTGTAAGGTGATGAGAAAAGAATTAAGGGAAAGAAATATCCCTGCGCTTAAAGTGCTATATTCTACCGAAGTTGCAAAGTCGGGGCAACGTACCCCTATGTCTGTGGCATTTTGTCCGTCGATTGCAGGCATTTTGATAGCGCGCGAAGTAATTATGGACGTTACAAAAGGAGAAATTAATGGCTGATTTTATGAATAACGTGTTCGGTGGATTTGACAAAGCGATAGCGCAGTTTTATAATCTACTCGCAACAAACGCAGGCGACTTTTTTACGCCTTTAGCGAAAGTAATAACCTTTTTAGGCGAAAAAGGAATAATCTTTTTCCTTTTAGGCGCGGTGCTTTTATTGTTCAAAAATACGCGAAAAGCAGGGATTTGTATGATAGGCGCAGTAGGACTTGGCGCGATACTTTCTAACCTGATTTTGAAAAATCTCATACAGCGTCCCCGTCCGTTTAACGAATTACCCTACTCGGTATGGTGGGTGGATGCAGGTAGCGCGATTGACGACGGCTTTTCTTGTCCGTCTGGTCACGTTACGGGAATTGCTTGCGCTTTGCTCTCGCTCGTGCTTACGCGTGGAAAAAAACATCTCATTACCGCAGGCGTGGGAATTACGGCAATGGGCTGGGCAAGAAACTATCTTATGGTGCATTACGCAAGTGACGTTATTACGTCCGTAATCGTTAGTGTCGTAGCCGTAGTTGTGGCGTATCTTATCACGCTTTGGATTTTGAAAATTTGTGAAAAATATAAGGACAAAAAAATCTTTGCGCTCGTGCTTAACTGGGACGTAAGAGACTTAAAGAAAAAGGACAAAGAAAATGTTTGAAACTGAAATAAGTCAAAAATTAAAAGCCGATGGCGCAACGCTCGTCGGCTTTTGCGAATTAGATAATCCCGTGGGCGAGATGAAATACGCCGTAAGCATAGGCTACAAACTGTCGGACAGTATTTTATCTACCATTTCTGACAAGCCGACAATGATGTATTTTCAGCATTACCGTATAGTGAACACAAAACTCGACCTTTTGGCTCTCGACGTGCTTAATTTTATTGAAGGAAAAGGCTACAAAGCCTTTCCCGTTGCCGCATCGCAAAGTACAGGGCAGTACACGGGCTATTTTCAGCATAAGACTGTGGCGGTAAAATCGGGGCTTGGCTACGTTGGCAGAAATTGTTTGCTCATCACGCCCGAGTACGGCTCGAAAGTGCGCTTTTGTACCGTGCTTACCGATATGCCACTCGTTCGCCAAAACGAATTAGTACCTTTTTCGTGCGGAGAGTGCAAAGCGTGTGTTACCGCTTGCCCGGCAGGCGCAATCAGCGGAAAAACCCCCGGCGAAAGTATGAACCGTGACGAGTTTTTCGACGCTCGTCTTTGCTCGGAATATATGAAAAATTTCAAGGATATAGGGCGTGGCTCGGTGTGCGGTCTATGTATTAAGGCTTGCCCCAAAAATAATTTGAAGTAAAAGGCTCTATCACAACATTTGACTGATTTTTGACGGCTAAATACTGTAAAATACTGCGTGTTTTGTTCGGTTACCGTCGGAGACGGTTTAGTAGGCTTGTGTAAGTGTGAACGGTT
>JAZOUI010000059.1:0-3408 GCA_045658145.1 Pumilibacteraceae bacterium | reverse complement strand
AGAAGATAGATGATGAAAATGCAAGAATTCACGCACAGGAAGTTGCTGATGCGGAAAGAAAACGTCAACTTGAACTTTTGCAAAAAGAACAAGACCTTAAAAATCAGGCGGATGAGGCGGCGTACGTTGCAAGCGTTGAAAAACTTATTTCTTCGCTTTCGGGCGACGATAGAACGCGCGCGTGGGTAGAGTCTGTAAAGAACGCTAACGCTATTGCGAGCGGACTTCCCCAAGCGTCGTATAACAAGATCAAAAACCGTCATCTTCTCGAAGGTTTTGTAAAAGAGACTGCGCTAGTAGAAAAAGCGCTTGATCTTGACGCGGAAATAATTGACCTTCAAAACTCCAGAACGAAGAGTAAGGCGTGGGCGGATAAGGTGTTTAAACTTGAAAAACAACTTGACGGCGCTCACGAAAAATATCTTACCAAGAAAGAAAACTACTACGAAGTTTTGTCGCTTGCGGGCAAAGTTTTCTATGCGCCGCAACTTGCTACCATTGAAGGTTTTCTTAAGAAAGTTGAGCGTGGCGATAGCCGTCTTGCATTAGATGACTATTCTAAGACTGAAACGACGGTAGAAAAATTGCGCGAGTCAATTTATATCGACGAGTATATTGATAACTTTGAAATTCGTTGGACGGACGCGCAGGACGTTATGAGTACGCTTAAAGCAAAGGACAAAAAGGCTGCTGAGGCGGAAAAAGCGCGTTTGATTGAAGAAGAAAAGGCGCGTAAGAAGGAGCAAGATCGTTTAGCAGCAATTGAACGTCAAAAAGAAATCGAAAGAAAAAATGAAATAGCAAGAAAAAAAGAACTTGAGAGAAAGAAAGCGATTGCAAGAAGAAGAAATTCCTACATAATTATGGCTGTGACTGCGCTTGTGGTTTTGACAGGCTCTATTATCGGTGGAATGTTTACCGAGGGCATCGTTCGTTCCATTTTGTTTGGTGGTGGATGTTCGGTAGGCGCGCTGTTAATTTATGCTATAATTGCTCGCCTTTTAGTTAGCAAGGGATCTGACGAGGCGAGAGGCGTTGTATATATCGTATTTAGTTTGCTCCATATCGCGTCAGGAATAGCGTGCATTTTCTTGGATGCAAGTGGAATTATGACACTTTGCGTGTCGGTAGGCGTATTTGCAGGAATGATACTCAATCTTATCTTGTCCGCAGGCGAAAGAGAAGATTTTGAAAACGATATGATGTTCGTTGCGCTTTTCCTTAACAGCGTGCTTTTGTCGGCATCGCTTTATATGATAATTCCTTCCATTTGGGGCGGAGTAGTGGGCGCAGTAATAATTTTGACGATGGCTATCGTTTGCGGTTGCATTATCAACGAGAACAACCCCTACGACACGGGAATTGTGGTTTTGATGGGCGTGTTCGTAGCAACCATTTTGGGCGCATTCGTTGCAATGTTCTTCAGTTGGGGACTGTTCATTATGGGCGTAGCGGCAGTTCTTGGCTGTATTATTCCCCTTTGCATTATGGCTGGTAACGACGTTGACGGATCGATGGTTATTGCTATGGGCGCGATCATTATCGGAATTATCGTAGCGTTTATTGCAGTAGCCGTACATTGCGGTTGGTTCGCATAATAGGGGTACGTACCATCGTAAATATAGCCTTTTGGCTACCATAAAACAATTTTATAAATTTAGGAAACAGATAAATGATATCTACGTTTGACAAATTAAGACAACTCCGCATTGCTTACGAAACGGAGTTAAAGCAGAGAAAAGAAGAATATTCGCAGGCTATTAACGACGCGAAAGACGACTATAATCGTTCGCTTAGTATTGACTTTGTGGATGAAGAAAAAATGCGCTTTGAAGTATCACTTGAATCGCTCGAAGAACTTTATCAGGACATTGTCGATATTTATGCCCGTACGAAAGGTTTGACTTTTTCGGTAACGCGTTATATGTCGTCGATAAATGCCCGTCCTGTGACTTACGGTGGCGTTAACGAGTATTTTGACCGACTTGCAGAAGAGTGTAATGATGCGCTTGATGCTATTGAGAGAAATCGTTCGCCCGAGCAGGACGTTGTGCCTATAAAAGCATTTTGTCAGGGACTTGCCGACCTTCGCTACGTTGTAAAAAACGCGCGTAGGCTTGTGGAAGAAACGGGCGACACACAGCGTAAAAAACAAGAACTTTTACAGCGCAAAAAAGAGCGTATTTCCGAGGCGGAAAAAGAATACAAAGAGCAAACGAAAGTAGAAAACTTTGATTGTTATGATGACCTTGACGCGTTTAGCAAAAAGGTAATCGGCGAGTATCAAATCACTAGCGATAGTATGCTTTCAAACAAGCCTATTAAGTGTAGAAACGACCATAAATTTTTGATGGGCTTTTATACGGCTGACGTGCCGACGGCGGACTTAAATTTTGCCGAGCGTATTTTGAATATTCCATCTGCGGCGTTTGCGACCAATCCTATCTATTTCAACCTTAATGCCGATCACTCGACTTTGCTTATCAATGCGCCAAAGGAGTTTTATGAAAAATCGCACGTTTTCTTTCACGACGAGAGAAGAAAACTGGAATTCCATAAACTTTTGACGAATATTTACCTGTCTTTTATCAGCAATATGCCTGCAAAACAGTTTCTTTTCACGGGCGTTGAGCCTGACGGTGCAGGCGATTCCGTTTTAGGTGGAATCGAGATGTCCATTAACGAAAAACTTGAGACGGGCATATACAAGAAAGTTCGTAAAAAGGTGGATACTTCTACCGATTCTATTCCTGAACTTTTTGAAGATATCAAATCGCTTTGCGACGAAAGATCGGCAATTTATACCAACCGTGGAATAAGCGATATTTTTGCTTATAACGAGAAAAATCCGTCTAGTAGCAACTTTTTCCTTATGTTTGTAGCAAACCGCTACCCATATGGCTTTGACACTACGCGCTATGATGGCCGTCAAGAATTATTAAAAATGGCTACGCGTAACGGCAGTAAAGGTGTAATTTCGGTTATTTGCCAAGAGTCTGATGCTAAATTTTCGACTAATGCGCAACCTTTCACGGCGGAAGAACTTAACGCTGACGTCATAGATATTTCTCCCGACGGAGTAATTACTTATAACGGCAAGCGCGCTACGCTTGATATCCGTTCGCCTGAATTTGATTACGATAAGTATATGAGCGAATTGTCTAATTATCTTGCGAAAGCATCTAGCATTTGGCTTTATGATATTTTGGACAAGGAAGATAGAAAACCTGCTAACGTAAAGCACGCTGACAAGACGGGCGATAACGCTTTTTATAAGCGTATTAGCGTACCTATGGGCGAGAGCGCAGGTAAGCAGTTTGATTTCTCAATGAAGGCTTGCTCGACCAAAAGTTGCGTGCTTTTGCTGGGAGCCGGTGAATCGGGTAAAGTTTCTTTTCGTCTAACATT
>JAZOUI010000058.1:0-1650 GCA_045658145.1 Pumilibacteraceae bacterium | reverse complement strand
TCAAATCGTATTCAGTTTTGATACCGTTATCGTGTGCGCTTTAGGTAGTTTGTTTGCTATCGTTTTAGTAAAACAACTGTTTGGTGGAATAGGCAAAAACTTCGCAAATCCAGCCCTCGCGGCGCGTGCATTTTTGTTCTTAACCTTCTCGTCCACCTTCGTAGCGTCGCAAGCAATCGGATTTGGTTTTGAGGCAAGCACAGGTGCTACTTGGCTTAGTGGAAAAGTAGAAACGACGGGGGACGTACTGCTCCGTTTGTTCATAGGCAACACAGGTTCTGCAGCAGTAGGCGAGACGTGTGTAGTTGCAATTTTGATAGGTTATATCTACCTTTCGGTGCGCAAAGTTATTGATTTTAGAATACCCCTTATGATAGTAGGTTGGTCGGCACTTTTTGCGCTTTTGTTCGACGGACTTATCGTAAAAGGCTTAGGTGGACTTGACCTTATTTATAATGCGCTTGCGCACGTTCTTTCGGGTGGTCTTTTGTTTGGTGCTGTGTTTATGGCGACCGACTATGCAACGACGCCAAACACATTTAAGGGCAACTGCATTTTCTGTTTTGGCGTAGCGTTGTTTACAATGCTCATAAGAGTATTTGCATCCTTCCCCGAAGGCGTAAGTTTTGCTATACTTATTATGAACTGCGTAACGCCCCTTATCGACAAATACGTTTATCCCAAGCCCTTTGGCTACGTAAAGCCTAAAAAGGAGGCGAAAAATGACCAAAGCAAGTAAAGATACGATAAAATCGGTAATTGTCCTTTTCGTTATTGCGCTAGTATGCGTTGCCCTTTTGGCTGTTGCGAACGTTTTCCTTAAAACCGAACCTACGCTTGATAGTGCAACGGCTAGCAAGATTAACAAAATCGTGCCTTCTGGCGTAGATGATGCAACGGCTTTTTCGGAAGGATATTTCGTCCTTTATAGTCAAGAACAACTTGCAAGCGCAGGGTTTGACTTAAAGGCATTTAATAAAGAAAAAGGAAACGCGTCAAATAAGGTAACGGCAGTTTACCGCGTGGTAAAAGGTCAAAACGAAGGAATGTTTATTGTTGAAAGCACGGGAAAAGGATATTACGATATCACGATGCTCACGGCTTTTGACAAGGACGGCAAAATTTTTGGCGTGATTGCAAAAACACAAACGGAAGATAAATTCTCGGGACAAATTTTCAACGAAGACAAATTTAATTTATTTGCGCAAAGCGTTATCGGAAAGAGTGAACTTCCCCCCGATAGCGAACTTAACGCGGTAACAGGCGCAACGACAATGTCGTCAATGCGTGGACTTCGTCAAGCGGTTACCATTGCAACCGTTGTAATCCCTAGATTAAACTCCGTGGCGGATGCGTTGGAGGTGGAAAATGACTAAAGCAGAATTAAAAGAAACTGCGCTTGGTGGAATAATTAGTAACCCCGTTTTCGTTTTGGTGCTTGGTACTTGTCCTACCATCGCGAAATCGGATACTATTTCTAATGCAATCGGTCTTGGACTTGCAACGGCGTTCGTTTTGATTTGTAGTAACGTTTTTATCTCGCTACTTCGCAAACTTATTCCCGACAAAGTACGCCTTCCGGCATACATAGTCATTATCGCAACGTTCGTAACGCTAGTTCAGTTATTCGTTGCAAAATTCTTGCCCGAT
>JAZOUI010000057.1:0-3098 GCA_045658145.1 Pumilibacteraceae bacterium | reverse complement strand
TATGCCAAGATATTGCTTCTCCTTCACGGTCAGGGTCGGTAGCAAGAAAAATCTTGTCCGCTTTTGCAGCAAGTTTTTTAAGTTCTTCCACAGTATCCTTTTTATCAGGCAAAATTTCGTAACGCGGTTCAAAATTTTTCTTAACATTTACGGCAAGACTTTTAACTGGCAAATCACGGATATGTCCTTTCGTTGCAAAAACCTTATATCCGTTACCCAAATATTTTTCTACCGTTTTAACCTTTCCGGCACCTTCTATAATAACTAATTTCACAAGCAATCTCCGTTTATTTTCTCGCTTCGAAAGTGTTTGCACTCGTTCTAACGATTGCACCTTCGAGTTCAAGCATAAGTAGCGCCTCAGAAACTTTTGCAGGCGTCATACCGCTTTCTACAACCAACTCATCGTAAGTTTTTGTTCCTTCTTCCAAAAGAATATATAACTTTTTTTGTTCTTTGTCAACAATTATTTCGCAATTTTCTTGCTCTTTATTTGCTTTTTTTGGCGTAAAAATATTTAACCTTTCCAAAACGTCACGACCACTACGAATAAAGTTCGCGCCTTCGTAAATCAAATCGTTACAACCTTTTGACCTAGACGAAGTAACGTTGCCAGGAAGTGCGAACACTTCTCTATTTTGTTCTAGTGCATACTTTGCAGTAATAAGCGCGCCACTCTTTTCACCTGCCTCAACAACAACTACGCCACGAGATAGTCCGCTTATGATGCGATTTCTCGCAGGGAAAGTAAACTTCGTTGCGCTCATATCAGGCTTATATTCCGTAAGCACTAAACCACCGTTTTGAATTATTTTGTCGCAAAGTTTTACGTTGTCAACGGGCGTAATGTGATTAAAACCACTTCCCATAACGGCAATAGTTTTACCACCTGCATCCATAGCACCAACGTGAGCGTAAGTATCAATGCCTGTGGCAAGTCCACTAACCACCGTAACTCCACCTGCTGCTAGATCCGCCGAAATATCTTTTGCCATGTCTTTACCATAAGCCGTGCAAGCACGCGTACCAACGACGGCGACACAGGTATCTGCAATTACGTTGATATCACCACGATAGTACATTACAAACGGAGCGTTTACTTCGGGCTGAAGTAACGTTTGTGGAAAAATCGGGTTAAGCACGGTAACTACGAAAATATCGTTACTGCGCAATTTATCAAGTTGCGTTTCGATATAATCTTCATCGTGATAACGCAAAAGTTCAGCATACGCTTTATCACCTGCAATTTCCTTGATTAGCGTAGATTTTGACTTAAAATCACACCAAAGGCTAGTCGCACTACCCAACTTTTTGATAAGTTCAGCCTGTCGTCTTGGGGTAAGCGTAGATAAACTCAGCCAAAATAATATTTTGCTGTCCGAAAACTTTGCCATTACTTAAAATAATCCCTATCCATACTGCGATAATTAAGCGCTTCGCTTAAATGTGCAATCAAAATATTTTCACTACCTTCAAGATCCGCAATCGTACGTGCAACTTTGAGTATTCTCGTATATGAACGCGCGGAAAGACCTAACCTATCAAAAGCAGAGCGAAGTAAATTCTCACTTCTCTCGTCAAGTTTACAATACTTTCGTATCATAACCGAGTTCATTTTGCTATTACTGAAAATTCCCGTTCCTTCGTATCTACGAAGTTGAATTTCTCTCGCTTTGTTTACACGTTCACGTATACTTGCTGAACTTTCTTCCAAAGCGTCACTAGACAAATCGCTATAAGTTACGCTATCTACCGATATATGCAAATCAATTCTATCCATAAGCGGACCAGATACACGCGAAAGATATTTACTAATCTGCACGGGAGTACATTTACATTCATGCGTTTTTGATCCGTGATACCCACAAGGACAGGGATTCATACTAGCAACAAGCATAAAATTCGCAGGGTATTCTACGCTACGCGATGCTCTTGCTACGGTTATTACGCTATCTTCAAGTGGCTGACGAAGTACTTCTAAACAACTACGGTTATATTCGGGAAGTTCGTCCAAAAATAACACGCCGTTATGCGCAAGACTAATTTCACCCGGGTGCGCGTTAGTTCCACCACCCGTAAGCGCCATACTCGTTGCCGTATGATGTGGCGAACGGAAAGGACGATTATAAACCAAACCGTCTCCGTCACTCAAAACACCTGCAACGCTATGAATTTTAGTTGTTTCAAGCGCCTCTGCAATGCTCATATCTGGTAAAATGGTGGGTATACATCTAGCAAGCATTGTTTTACCTGCACCGGGTGGGCCTATCATCAAGATATTATGTCCGCCTGCCGCTGCAATTTCTATTGCTCGCTTTGCAACGTATTGACCTTTTACGTACTTAAAATCTTCGCTGTAATCAGATTGAATTCCAAAAGCGATTTTTTTCTTTTCTATAGGAGAATATTGAACTTCGCCCGTAATAAGTTCTACAACTTCGCGCAAAGTTTCAAGCGCATAAACTTCAATTCCTTCTATATAACTCGACTCGTTAGCATTGCCATAGGGAACAATAATTTTATTGTATCCCATATTTCGTGCAGAAATAAGCATAGGGGTAATTCCTCTAACGTGACGAATATGCCCATCAAGTGACAATTCTCCGATAAAAGCAAAATCGTTTAGATTCGGACAACTAAACTGCTCGGTCGCGTACATAAGACCGATTGCAATTCCAAGGTCGTAAAGCGCGCCTTCTTTCTTTACTGATGCAGGCGCAAGATTAACAGTTATCTTTTTAGGTGGAAGAAGAAAGCCACTATTTTTAATAGCACTTTTTACTCGCTCTTTCGATTCCTTTACGGCAGTATCGCCCAGTCCGACTACTTCCATACCAGGCATACCGTTATTGATATCCACTTCAAGTTGAACTTCGTAGCCATCAACACCCGACAGTCCAAAACTTTTGATTTTTGCGAGCATAATCTCTCCTTAAAAAATCTAAATTAAAATTTGCCACTTTACTATATCTTTATATAATTATATCAATATCAACTCTAAAATGCAACCAATTACTAAGCGTATATAAAAATTTTTATTTTAGTATTGACAAATTAAGCATTATAGCGTATAATATTGTTATGAAAAAGTTTTTCCA
>JAZOUI010000056.1:0-1747 GCA_045658145.1 Pumilibacteraceae bacterium | reverse complement strand
TGCTGATATCCGAGACGTTCGACTTTATTTGCAAACTTTTGAAGAAAAATTAAAAGATAAACGAATTTTCTGCGAAAAACAGTTTACAAATATTAATTAAAGTGTTATAATAACAAAGTACCCTGTTTCCACAGGTTTCGGAGTCTCCTTCCGATTACTTAGGTTCAGGGCGAATAAATTTTGTCAGGAGGTAAAAATTATGGACAAGGAAACGAAAGCACAGATTATTGCTGAGTACGCAACACACGAGGGTGACACTGGTAGTCCCGAAGTACAAATTGCACTTCTTTCTTACCGTATTGCACACCTTACCGAGCACCTTAAAGTGCACGCAAAGGATTTCCATTCTCGTCGCGGACTCCTTCAAATGGTTGGTTCGAGAAGAAGCTTGCTTAACTATCTCAAAGAACTTGATATTGAGAGATACCGTCAGCTTATCGCGAAACTCGATTTGAGAAAGTAATCGCAAATTTTCAAGGGCGTAATTTTTGTTATGCCCTTAATTTTTTATTTTGGCTAGCCACGAGAGACGTGGTTTGGCTTGGGAGGTTTTTTATATGACAGAGGCAAAAATTTTTAAAACAACAGTTGGTGGTAGAGAGATGACCGTAGAAATCGGCAAGTATGCTGGTCTTTCTAACGGTTCTTGTATTATCAGATGTGGCGATACGGTTGTTATGACCAACGTAAATATGTCGCCCGAACCCCGTCCTGGTATGGACTTTTTCCCGCTTAGCGTAGACTTTGAAGAAAAGATGTACGCTGTAGGTAAAATTCCCGGTGGATTTAAGCGTCGTGAAGGTAGAGCAAGCGATAAGGCTATTCTTACTTCGCGTCTTATCGACCGTCCTATCCGTCCGTTATTCCCCAAGGGAATGTTCAACGACGTTTGCGTAGTGGCAACTGCGCTTTCCGTTGACACTAATATTCCCCCCGAAGTATATGGTATGATCGGTTCGTCCGTTGCACTTTCTATTTCGGATATTCCTTTCTATGGACCTACGGGCTCGGTAGTAGTAGGATACGTTGACGGTCAGTACGTTATCAACCCCGATAACGAGCAGAGAGCAAAGAGCGAAATGCACGTTTACGTTTCGGGTACGAAAGATGCTATCATGATGGTTGAGGCTGGCGCTAACGAAGTTAGTGAAGAAGTTATGCTTGGTGGTATCTTGTACGCTCACGAAGAAATCAAAAAACAAGTTGAATTTATCAACGGCATTGTAGCGGAAGTAGGTAAAGAAAAACTTGAAATGAATCTTTACACGATCCCCGAGGATATCAACGCTGCAGTTCGTGAATATGCATCTACGCTTATTGACGAGGCGCTTAAAGAAACGGATAGACAAGAACGTCAGAAAAAGCAAGACGCAGTTGACGTTCAAGTTCTTGAACACTTCACTGAAATTTATCCCGAAAATACTCGTGAAATCAAAGACGTAATCTATTATCTTACCAAAGAAAAGGTACGCGCAAAGATTTTGAACGAAGGATTCCGTCCTGATGGAAGAAAACTTACCGAAATTCGTGATATTTGGTGCGAAGTTGGCGTTCTTCCTAGAGTTCATGGTTCTGCTGTATTTACTCGTGGTCAGTCGCAAGCAATGTCGACTTGTACTTTGGGTATGATGAGCGAAGTTCAAAAACTTGAAAACCTTGACGAAGAATACTGCAAGAGATATATGCATCATTACAATTTCCCCAGCTACTCTGTAGGTGAAACTAAGGTTTCCAGAGGCCCGGGACG
>JAZOUI010000055.1:0-4409 GCA_045658145.1 Pumilibacteraceae bacterium | reverse complement strand
GGCTTTGGTCGTGACAATAACGGCTTTGGTCGTGACAACAACGGCTTTGGGCGAGATGATATTTCATCACGTTCGCAGTTTAGAATAACTCCTGACGAGCAACCGCGTATTTATCGCACGAGAAAAGACGAAAGCGTACTTGTGTACGAATATTCTGATCGCGTTGAGTTCTATAGAAAAACGCCGTCGGGACTTACCTTCCTATATTCGGAAAAGAAAAGATAAAATTCAAAAACGGAGCATAACGTTATGCGCCGTTTTTCTTTTTTCTTGCGACAAAATTAGACAAAAAACACTTTTGTTTTACAAATAAAGCGCAAAAAATTATGTTATACTCTATAAAAAACGGGAGTATAAATATGGAAAATATCGTAGATAAACGTAAAAAGTTCACGTCAAGATTATTTGAAATCTTGGCGATTTTCTTTGTCTTTTGTTTGTTGTGGTTGGCTCGGTCAGGTCAAGTAAATTCGTTTGTCGACGGATTTTTCATTGCTTTGGCAGGTAATTCTAACGTTTTCTTAGCATTTTTACTGTACGTTATTACGTCGTTAGTCTTTTCCGATAGCGTGGTGGAACTGATAGGTGCGCTAATTTTATCGGTGTGCATAACAGGGTGCGTGGTCGTGTGTAGGCGCATACGTTATCGCCATATTTCGACAATTTGTTTGGTTGTGGGTGGAATTGTTAAGACGGGTTGTTCGTTTTTAGGGCAAACTAGCGCGCCACTTATTATGATACAAGTGCTAAACTGTGCGTTTATGCTTATGACGGCGTATGTTGCACAAATTGCGCTACAAGGCATTTATTTTAAGCCACGTTCGTTTAGACCTAATGATATTGAACTAGGTTGCTTTGCGGTAATGATTTCGCTCGTGTGCTGTGGCGGTACAGCCATTAATATTTTAGGAGTAAGTCCCGTGTACGCGCTAGGCATATTCGCCTTTATGTTAGCCACCGTAGTTCTAGGCAAGGGCGAAGGAATTTTTACTGCTATTGCGGTGGGAATAGGTATAGCGCTTTACACTTACGGTGCGGTTAGTATAGCCTTTTTTGCTTTTATTGCTATGGTATATTCGCTGTTTTCGGGTGGACTAAGACCACTAGCGCTGTTGTCGGCATTAACGTCGGCAGTCTTATTTGAGTTTTATTTCTCGTCAGGTGAAGGCGTTTTGTTTAAGTTGTTATCATTAAGCGTGGGTGGGATTTTATTTTGCGTTCTCCCCAAAAGTTTTTTGAAAAACTTAAAGGTGAAATTTTCTCGTCCGTCTGCAAAAGTGTGCATACGGCATTTGGTAAATGCAGGGCGAGTGGGTGCGTCGCAAAAAATTGAAAAGGTGGGCAACATTTTTGGCGAGATGTCAAGCGCGCTAGGTGGGATTAAAGGGCGTGAATTACTTTCCGTTAATCAAATGGCGGACGTTTTGCAAAACGGCGTTTGCAAGAATTGTGGGAAATGCGCGGAAAACGAAAGGCGTGATGCGATAGAAAAACTTGTTTCCGTTGCGCTAGAAAAGGGGCGTGCAGGAGTTACAGACGTACCTTTTTTCCTAGATAACGATTGCACGCAAACTGCACGGCTTATATCTGTTTCGGCGGAGATGGTGCGTGAGCGTGAAAACGTCAAAAAGAAAATGAGCGAGCGTGATAAATTGCGAAGTGACCTTTCAATGCAAATGGACGGAGTAAAGACGATTTTAAAAAGAGCGTCTGAAGATATGTCGCTACCCGTGGTGTATGACGGCGAACTAGAAAAACTGCTTGTGGAAGAACTTGCTTTTCACGGAGTAATCGTATGCGACGTACTCGTCACAAAGGCTACGCTTGATAAAATCACGCTAGTCGTAGGGCGTGATTGTGCATTTAATCAAATAATCGTATCCGTTGCAAACAAGGTTTTTAGTTCATCATTTTCGGTGGAAAGCGTAGGCGAACGTATCGGGGAATTTGAAGTGGTCACGCTGATAGAAAATACGCCCTTCGACGCGCTTTTTGCAGTTGCAGGAGCATCAAAAAGCAAAAGTGCAACGGGTGATACGCACTCGTTTATCAAGATAAGCGACACAAAATTTTTGATGGCGCTTTGCGACGGTATGGGTAGTGGTAGCGACGCTGGGCGAATGAGCGAAAGGGCGATAGGGCTTGTGGAAAGTTTTTACAAAGCAGGGTTTGACAGTTCGTTCGTTATCGATAGCGTAAACAGGTTTTTGTCCTTTGAAGAAGATGAAAGTTTCGTGGCTTTCGATATTTTGGTGTGTGATCTATCTACGCTTGAGCGCACGGTAATAAAAATGGGCTCGCCGGCGTGTTACGTTTTGTCCGGTGAAGGCGTGGCAACGCTTAACGGGGACGCTTTACCGCTAGGTGCTTTGGGCGAAATAACGCCCTGCGTATATGCCGATTTTGCAAAAGAAGAGCAAACGGTGGTGTTTGTTTCTGATGGTATAAGCGATTTGTTTAAGGGTAACGAACTCGCTTTGTTTTTGCAAAACCATAACTCTGTAAACGTGCAAATGCTTGTTGACGAAGTTTTGGCGGAGGCAAGACGTTTAACAAAAGGCGTGATTTATGATGATATGACGGTTACGGCAGTTAGATTAATTAGGCGAATTTGAGAAAACTTATTGACATTTGTAGTTTATAAATATATAATATAATATATGGTAGATTTTAGCGTACAATTTAATATTGTTGCGTTTGCTATAACGGCAGTAATTTTCTTGGGGATGTTTACGGGAACGGTTATTACCTTATGCACGTTGCGACGTAGGGGAGTGACCGTTTGGCGTATAATTTTTTACGTTATTAGTTGGATTGTGCTATTAGCGTCGTTCATTGTCGTTGGTCTTAGCGTCGTTTATAGATTAGACGTTGTCGTGCTAGAGCAAAACGAGATGATAAGCCGAATTTTTGCGCAGTATATGTCGCTCGTGTTTGATGCCGTGATTATGGAGATACTAGCGTATTGCATTTTTGGACTTAGCATAATCGCGATTATGTTTATCCCGTCGGGTTGGAGTAAGGACGTTGAATATTCGCTTTCCACAGCACCCGTTGACGGCGAAGGCTATATTATGGTTGACGACGATTATGATGATGAAATCTTTTTGTTCGATAGAAAGGTCGAAAAGGTAAAGCCTATGTTTGAATCCACGCAAGTTGACGAGAGCGAATTAGATAAAAACAAAAGTCAAGCGGTGGAAGAAATCTTGAGCCAAACTAGTGATGACGTGACGGACAAAAAAGAAATTTTTGATGAAGAAAAAATAGAAGAAGATGATCCCTTTATGCGAGTGATTGTCAGTAGAGCAGGGGAACGTAGGCGCAAAATCATTACAGACGGGCGCGCATCAAGGCTTTTTAGCGAGTTTTTGAAAAACAAAAGCGAAGATGAAAAACGCAAGACGGAAGCAACGATAAACCATACTCCGTCAAAGCGTAGATAAATAAACGTAGAGAGAAAAGGAGGATATTATGTATATTTTCGGAGTGGATATCGGAGGAACGGGAATTAAGTCCGGCATTGTGGACGAGACGGGAAAAATTGTTATTAAGTCGTCAATCCCTACCCAAAAAGAATGTGATTACACGGTTATTGTAAAAAATTTGGCTGACCAACTTAATGCGCTTTGCGCTGATAGTGGTATAGCACTTTCTGAAATTTCGGCTATCGGAATAGGCTGTCCGGGCGCAATCAATAGCAAGAAAGGAGTGGTGGATTACTCTAATAACTTGCGCTGGACGGACGTACCGCTTGTTGATGAACTTCATAAATATTTTGATTTACCTATAAAGGTAAGTAACGACGCTAACGTAGCGGCGCTTGGCGAACACGTTTTTGGCGCGGGCAAAAGATATAACGATACCGTTATGATTACGCTTGGAACGGGCGTAGGCGGTGGCGTTGTTATCGGCGATAAACTGTTTGAAGGTAACGAGTCCAAAGGTACTGAACTTGGTCATATCGTTATTGTTCATAACGGCGAATTGTGTTCGTGTGGTCGTCGTGGCTGTGTTGAGGCATATGCATCGGCTACCGCTCTTATTCGTGACACAAAAGTGGCTATGAAAAAAGATAAGAAAAGTAAAATGTGGGAGTACGTAGGTGGCGATATTGACAAAGTCGATGGAAAAACTGCGTTTGAGTGCTCTAAAATGGACGACTATTCGGCTAAAAAAGTAGTGGACGATTATATCGAATATTTGGGCGAAGGATTGTGCAACTACATCAATATTTTCCGTCCGCAAGCGCTTATTTTGGGTGGTGGCGTGTGCGCGCAAGGCGAAACCCTGCTTCGTCCCGTACAAGCGATTTTGGATAGAGATCTTTTCGCAGGCAAAAAAGGTCCGCAAGTACCCGTTATTATCGCAGAACTCGGCAATAGCGCAGGTCTTCTCGGCGCAGCCGC
>JAZOUI010000054.1:0-1596 GCA_045658145.1 Pumilibacteraceae bacterium | reverse complement strand
CCCCTCAGTGAAACTCCATTTATTGAGTTTCGTGAGTAATTTTTTATAAAAACTGTGTCCGCTAAATCTAACGAACGACACTTCTTTACAATATCGTCTTACTTTTATTTGTTCGCCCTTTTTAACTTCTGCACCAACGTTGCCGTCGATAACCAAATTAGCATCACAAGTCGCGGTCAATACAACTTCATCTCTTTCCGACACAACTATCGGACGGGAATGCAATGAGTGCGAATTAATGGACGTAAGTATAAAGGCAGGAACGGTAGGGCTAAGTATTGCTCCTCCTGCCGATAGCGAATATGCCGTCGAACCCGTAGGCGTACTTATAATAAAGCCGTCGCAAAAAAACCTATCAACAAATTCGTTGTTTACGTAAACGTCCGTTTCAATCATTCTAGACGTAATTTCGCGCGTTAAAATAACTTCATTAAGCGCAAGGAAACTCTGACCGCCTACTTCAGCATTTAAAAGTGAACGGTTTTCAAGTTTATAATCGCCTTTAATAATTTTATCTACAAATTCGCTTATATTTTCAGGATCTTCTTCCGCTAAAAAACCTACGTAACCTAAATTTAGTCCAGCAATAGGAACGGCGTGTACAGCACAATACTTTGCAATACGCAAAATAGTACCATCGCCACCCACCGTTATCATCACGTCACAACAAGGCGATTTTTCTAGATCAAAAAAAACGCCCTCGATTCTACCCTTTAACGCCGGATCAAGCACATAGTTAACGTTACGAGCGCGCAATTCATTTAACAATGCGGTCGTAACCGATAAATCCCCATCTTTATATAAATTTGTATAGATTCCGACAGTCATTTCTGCCTCCACACATAATACAAGTTAATTATACTACAAAAAAATAAAATATTCAACAATTTATGCATTGATTATGCATAAAATTTATAAACATTTTTTAACAATGCCATTTAGCGCATCAATCGTAAGGTTAGCGCTATCAAAAATTGCATCTTCTTCTAGACAATCAAAAAATCTGTCATTAAAGCCTAATGTATGCACTTTCACGTCAGCATTATTGGAATAAAACGATTTTATCATTTCTCCAAAACCGCCTCGCAAAACACCCTCTTCCATAGTGATAACAACCCCGTTTTTAATTTGAGCGAGTAATTTTTCATCAAGGGGCTTGATAACTCTTGCTGAAATAATATTTACGTTATCATTTTTAAGCGCAATTTCTAGCATTTTATTGCCAACAGCCAAAACGTAAACGTTAGAACTAGTTTTTCTAATCCATTCCCACGACAAATCATCAATAGGCTTATGTTCGCTAAATTCCGTTTTGTACGATTTAGGATATCTAATTGCCAACGGATGGTCATAAGAAAGCGAAAACTGCATCATATTTTTAAGTTCTATGCCATCTTTGGGTTGCATTATCGTCATATTCGGCATTGCACAAAGATAGGAAATATCATATATTCCTTGGTGCGTAACACCATCTCCACCAACAACGCCCGCGTGGTCAATCAATAAAGTCACACCACGATTATCAATGCAAACGTCAGACAAAACCTGGTCGTACGCGCGCTGTAAAAAGGACGAATAAACGGCAAAATAGGGCTT
>JAZOUI010000053.1:0-1641 GCA_045658145.1 Pumilibacteraceae bacterium | reverse complement strand
AATGCACGGCGGTTTAGACAAAAAAGAACTTGGCACAGAAGATTTAAATGCCTTAAAAAAGGGTATTCCAAACTTACTTCGCCACGTATCTAATATCAAAAACGTTTATAAACTCCCTTGCGTTGTTGCAGTTAATCGTTTCCCAACGGACACGGATAGCGAAGTAGATTTTATAATAAAAGAATGCAAAGCTTTAGGCGTAAACGTAATTTTATCTAACGTTTGGGCAGAAGGAGGAAAGGGTGGCGAAGAACTTGCTAAAGAAGTAGTTCGCCTTTGCGAAGAGAAGAACGATTTCTCGTTCAGTTACGACCTTGACTGCACTATCGAAGAAAAGATTGAAAAAATCGTTAAGCGTGTTTATGGTGGCGAGGGCGTTGCCTTTACTCCCGCCGCTAAAAAGGAAATTGCTCGACTTACTGCGCTTGGATACGACAAGATTCCCGTATGTATGGCAAAAACGCAGTATAGTTTCTCGGATAATCCTGCACTTTTAGGTGCGCCCGACGGCTTTACCGTAACGGTAAGAAACGTAAAAGTTTCTGCAGGCGCAGGCTTTATCGTTGCACTCACGGGTGAGATCATGACTATGCCCGGCCTTCCCAAAGTACCTGCTGCGGAAAGAATTGACGTGGACGAAAACGGCAAGATTAGTGGACTTTTCTAAGGTGCAAAACAATAGATTGGCGAGAAATCGTTTCGCTAAAACAAATTCTCGTTCAATCGAATTGCGATAGAAATTAGTTAAAAATGAAAGGAGTAATTATGAGCAAAACTGAACTTAAAAATTTAAGCACTCAATTTTTCAAAGCGGAAGAATTATCTACCGCTAATTACTCCTTTTCTCTTATTGTCTCTCTTTGCTTGCAAGGGGATAATTACGTAATTTTACCCGGCTTTTGCGACGTGCACGTGCATTTTCGCGAGCCGGGCTTTTCTTATAAAGAAACTATAAAAAGCGGTAGCCAAAGCGCGTCAAGGGGTGGGTACACGGCGGTATGCACAATGCCTAACCTTAGCCCCGTTCCCGACAGCGTAGAGAATATCGCTATTCAGCAAAGCATTATTGACCGTGACGCAGTTATTTCGGTGTTCCCTTACGGCTCGATTACTGTAGCGCAAAAAGGTGAAGAACTTGTGGATTTTGACAAAACGGCAGGGTACGTTATAGCGTATTCTGATGATGGCAAGGGTATTCAGAGCGAAGAAATGATGCTTTGCGCAATGGAAAAAGCAAAGAAAAACGGCAAGATGATTGTTGCGCATTGTGAAGATAATTCACTTCTTTTCGGTGGATATATTCACGACGGTCAGTATGCAAAAGCGCACGGTCATCGTGGTATTTGTTCAAAGAGTGAGTGGGGTCAAATCGAGCGTGATTTGGCACTTGCTAAAAAAACGGGAGTCAAGTATCACGTTTGCCATATTTCCACAAAAGAAAGCGTGGATTTGATTCGCAAAGCAAAAGCGGAAGGCGTGGACATTACCTGTGAAACCGCACCGCACTATTTAGTGATGGACGACTCCATGCTGCAAGAAGATGGCCGTTTCAAAATGAATCCTCCTTTGCGCAGCAAAGAAGACCGAGATGCACTCATCGCCGGCATTTTAGATGGCACCATCGATATGATTGCTACAGAC
>JAZOUI010000052.1:0-3359 GCA_045658145.1 Pumilibacteraceae bacterium | reverse complement strand
AGACGTCTCGGTTACGATAAATTTAGTCTGCTCGTAAGGATTTTTTCCTTCTTGAGCAAGCGCGGAAAGTTTTTCGCGACGAATACGCACTTGTTCGCCATAGTCTTCTACTAGCAAATTTTCGTTATTTTCCATTAGTTTATCCTCAAAGTCTATGAATTATTTAATATCAACGATGCAGTAAGTAACAGTCTTGCCCTTGTGAACGAAATCCACTTCGTCGTCCTTTTCGTGTCCCATCAAAACTTTACCGATAGGCGATTCGTCACTTATCTTTTTGGGCGTAGTATTAGGATCGGATTCGTAAACGCCTACGATTTCAAAAACACTTCTCTTTTCCGTGTCGATATCTTCAACCGTAACAATACTTCCTAATGCAACTTCTTTACTTCCCTTTTTGGGCTCGTAAATCTCACAAGACGCTAAAATCCCTTCGAGTTCAACAATACGCGATTCGAGTTTACCTTGTTCTTCACGAGCAATCTTATACTCGTAGTTTTCGGAAAGGTCACCAAAAGCTCTTGCCTCTTGGATTTTCTTAACCGCGTCTTGTCTGCCTTCGTTTTTTAAATAACGAAGTTCTTCTTCGAACGCCTGTTTCTTACCTGCCGTAATTTTTGCTGCCATTATACAAACCTACCTTTATAATAGTAAACGCGGAAATAGAAAGCGTCAAAACTTTCTTTTTCCACGCCTGCAAAAAGCGCGTTTTTCGCGCTCTTCGTCATTTTACGTTTTTAATGCCGCCCAAAAACAGACGGCTTTCTAGCAAATACTTTACTATGTAATAGTAAGTATATACTTTTTTTATGCTTTTGTCAACCTGTTTATGCGAAATCCTGCCGTTTTAGCAGGATTTTAAGTAAATTTTCGTTAATTTTTAACAATTTTCGCCTTTTTATCATAACCAACCGTTTTCTTGCAAGAATTCTCGTATGCGAGCAACGGCTGTTTTTAGATCAGCAAACGACGTGGCGTAACAACAACGAACGTAATTTTCGCCTGCGCTACCGAACGCGTTGCCCGGCACTACTGCAACGTGCTTTTGCACAAGTAATTTTTGCGCAAACTGTTCGCCCGTAAGTCCCGTTACTTTTACGCTAGGGAAAATATAAAACGCGCCTTGCGGTTGAAAACAAGTAAGTCCCATCTTATTGAGTTCCGTATACAAATAGCGACGGCGCATATCGTAAGACTCGCGCATCTTTTTTACGCTCTCGTAATCGTCCTCAGCACCGTTTGCAAGCGCAGTTTCCGCACCGTATTGAGCAAAAGTATTAGCGCACATTATCGTGTACTGATGAATTTTATATGCCTGCTCGATAATTTCGCGCGGAGCACACATATATCCCAGTCTCCAACCCGTCATTGCGAACGCTTTTGAAAAGCCGTTAATAACTACCGTTCTTTCGCGCATTTTGTCAAGAGTTGCTATGGACGTATGGCTCTGTTTTGTATAAGTAAGTTCGGCATAAATCTCAGCGGAAATGACAAGCAAGTCGTTTTTTACAATTACGTCAACAAGTTCAGCCATTTCTTCTTTTGTCATAATTGCGCCCGTAGGATTGTTGGGATAGGGGAAAATTATCGCCTTGCTTTTAGGCGTGATTGCCTGCTGAAGCGCTTTTGCAGTAAGTTTGAACCCGTTTTCACCACTAAGGTTTATTTCAACCGCCACTCCCCCTACAAGCGTAACGTTAGGACTGTAACTGACGTAAGAAGGCGCGGGAATTAACACTTCTTCCCCCGTCGCAACGATAGTTCTAAGCGCCAAATCAATAGCCTCACTTGCGCCCACGGTAACGATAATTTCGCTTTTCGGATCATAAGAAAGCGCAAAACGACGGTGTACGTACCCTGCGATTTGCTCGCGAAGGCTTAAAAGACCAGCGTTAGAAGTGTACTGCGTTTTACCTGCTTGAAGCGACTTTATCGCCGAGTCACGTATCTCCCAAGGAGTAACGAAATCAGGCTCGCCCACGCCCAAAGAAATACAGTCGTCAAGTTCGTTAGCCAGTTCAAAAAACTTCCTTATGCCACTAGGTGAAATGCTTGTAACCCGTGGATTTAGTAGTTTTTCGTAGTTCACGGCTGAACCACCAACCTTTTTTCTTTACTTCTATCCAAAACGATTCCCTCAACTTTATATTTTTTCAAAATGAAGTGAGTTGCCGTCGATAAAACTTTATCAATTCCCGACAATTTTTCGCTAACAAAACGAGCCGCATCTCTTAGCGTTCTGCCTTCGACAAACACGGCAAGGTCGTATGCGCCACTCATAAGATATACGCTTTTTACTTCGTCAAACTGGTAAATATACTGCGCGATTTCATCAAAGCCCTTTTCTCTAACGGGCGAAACTTTGACTTCGATAAGCGCCTCAACGCCTTCTTTTTCGCATTTTTCGTCGTTAACGATAATGGTGTATTTAGCGATAACGCCCTGCTTTTCCATATCGGCAATAGCATCTTTTACCTTTTCTTCGTCCGCGCCAAGCATTGTTGCTAGGTCACTAATAGGCATGCGCGCATCTTCTTTCAATAAAGCTAAAATGTCTTGATATAACTTCGTCATAATCCCTCCTTCGCCTATTTTTTAAGGCTATTAAGAACGCCACCTGCTAAAATGAACGTCTTTTGGCGATCTGTAAGAGTTAATTTACACTTAAACTCATACCCTTTAGTTAAATTTTTAAGCGTGATTATCTCGCCTGCGTTTACTTGATCGACTGCATTCTCGATAATAATTTCATCATAAATGCTCAATTTGTTATAATCTTGTTCATCAATAAACGTCAATGGCAAAATTCCACTATTTATAAGGTTATCACGGTGAATACGTGCAAAAGATTTCGCAATAACTCCCTTAATTCCCAAATAAAGGGGCACAAGAGCAGCGTGTTCACGCGACGAGCCTTGACCGTAGTTGTCGCCTGCTACAATAAAACCACCACCATTGTCCTTCGCCCTTTGCGAAAAATCAGGGTCAACGGGTTGCATACAGTAATTCGAAAGATAAGGAATATTCGATCTATAAGGCAACAGTTTGGAGTTAGAAGGCATAATATGGTCGGTAGTAATATTGTCTTCCGCCACAAGCAACACCTTTCCACTCACTTTTTCGCCAAGCGCCACGTTAAGCGGGAAAGGCTTAATGTTCGGTCCACGCTCTACCGTAACGTCCGCAAAATCCTTGGGATCAAGTATAAGATTGTCGTTAACGTCAAAATGCTCGGGCATATCTACGTCGTAACACGGGAGCGTGCTTGCATCCACGATTTTTCCGTAAAGCGCAGTATACGCCGCCGTTTCAGGGCTAACGAGATAAACACTTGCCGACGCTGTTCCACTACGCGCATA
>JAZOUI010000051.1:0-1751 GCA_045658145.1 Pumilibacteraceae bacterium | reverse complement strand
ATCAAAATCTTCACACACAAACCAAAGACGGACAGCACAAATAGTGAAAAATAATTTTCTACAAACACATTTACTTTTTATAATGCTACTGACTCAATCGAAAAATATTTTAAAAGCACACAAAAAATAAAATCATTTATTGCAAAACGGCAGGTAACGTTACCCGTCGTTTTTGTTTTTTACATAATTTTAATTAAAAAAACAATCTTCCTCAAGAGAATCAAGAAAAGTTAAAACCAAAGAACGTTTTTAGGTTTGAAAGCGCTCAATTTTTGACAATCATATTTCAATATTTTGACAATTTTTTATATTTTATATAAAAACGTCAAAAACCTTTGCAAAATCTAGCGCATAATGTTATAATATATATTAAGTTTATTTATAAGGGTGCGTAATGAAGTTAGACAACATAAACGGCTTTAAGAAGATTGACGATTATATCAACGATAAAATCGCCCGTTTCGAAAAAGAAGAGAAGAATTTTGAAAGTTTATTTCGATATATGTTTTCCGAACGCGACAACGTAATGAGCGAGCGTACGGTAGGTTTTAGCATTGAAAAAACCACTTACGGGCAATGCTACGACAAAATTATAGCGCTCATTCCCCATTTTAAGCACTCATTGCAGTTTGCCACAAAAAATAGCATTGTTGGATTAGATATGTCCAACTCGCTAGACTGGATAATTGCTTTTTGGAGCATTATCGCAAGTGGTTATCGCCCCCTATTGATTAACGCGCGTTTAGGAAAAACGGCTATTGAAAACGTTCTATGCACCTATAACGTAAGCGCAGTTATTAGCGACGAGCAAACGTACAGCGTCCCCACTCTCTTTTACGACGACGTATGCAAAAGCGCACCTGCCGATTTATCTGACAATATTTTTAGCGACGAAGTTTTGTTTATGTCATCAGGCACTAGTGACAACGTAAAACTTTGTGTTTTTACGGGCGAAAATTTTTTCTATCAGGTGCGCGACAGTATCAACATAATAAAAGCATCGCCCAAGATGAAAGAGCATTATGAAGGACAGTTAAAACATCTTGTTCTTTTGCCCCTATATCACGTTTTTGGATTTATCGCGATATACGTATGGTTCGGTTTTTTCTCGCGAACATTTGTGTTCCCCGCAAACCACAATCCTTCAACCGTACTAATGACAGCACGAAAGCACAAGGTGACGCATATTTTTGCAGTACCGCTCGTGTGGGACACAATACACCGTAGCGCACTAGCAAAAATAAAGGCGCGTGGACAAAAAACGTATGAAAAGTTTTGCAAGGGCATTAAACTTGCATCTACCCCGATAGGAAAAGCGCTCACAAACAAGGCGTTTAGTCAGGTGCGTGACAACTTATTCGGCGATAGCATACGCTTTTTGATTTCGGGCGGCAGTAATATAAAGAGCGAAACCCTAGCATTTTTCAACGCCATTGGATACCATATCGCCAACGGGTTTGGTATGACCGAAATAGGCATAACGTCGGTAGAGACTTCATCTAGCGCAAAAATACTTAATAGTGGATCTATCGGCTCGCCCTTTACTTACACAAAGTACAGCGTTGCTAGCGACGGCGAATTGCTAGTTAAAGGCAAAACGCGTGCTAGCGCAATTATGAAAGACGGTAGAATTTTCCCAAGCGATTACGACGAGTGGTTTCACACTAACGATTTAGACGAGGTTGTTAACAACAGATACTACGACGTAGGCAGAAAGGACGATTTGATTGCTTGCGAAAACGGTGAAAACC
>JAZOUI010000050.1:0-4172 GCA_045658145.1 Pumilibacteraceae bacterium | reverse complement strand
GGCCTCCGACTTGGAAATATATGAAAATTCAGTTGTTGTTGAAACTAACGGCGTAGGATACGAACTAAACGTAAGCACTTTGGCAATAAGTGAATTAAGTCAAAAGACGGGCGAAGTAAAAGTTTATTGTAAACTTTGTGTGCGCGAAGACGATATGAGTTTGTTCGGATTTTATTCTAAAAACGAAAGAAAGATGTTTCTTCAACTTATTGAAATTAGTGGCGTTGGGCCTAAACTTGCGATTACAGTATTGAGCGGAATAAGCGTAGAAAGTTTGGCGGCAGCCGTTGCAAAAGGCGACGTTAAACTTTTGTCAAAAATCAAAGGCGTAGGTAAAAAGACTGCTGAAAGAATTATTCTTGAACTCAAAGATAAAGTTGAAACTAGCGAAGTGATTGACGGAGACGTTATTCTCGCTCCCGTGGTTAACGCTAATGAAGAGGCAGTTATGGCGCTAATGACGCTTGGATATACTAGAGCGGAGGCGAGTGACGCTGTTTCAAGAGTACAAAAAGACGGAATGACGCTTGAACAAATTATATTCTCGGCTATTAAATATAACGCGTGAGGTGAATTATGGATGACGAAAGATTTATATCAAGTTCAATGAATCCTGCTGAAGAAGAAGTGGAAACTTCTTTGCGCCCCAAGTGTTTTGACGATTACGTTGGACAGGATAAGGTTAAAGCAAACTTGCGCGTGTTTATTGAGGCGAGCAAAAAGAGAAAAGATGCGCTTGACCACGTCCTTCTTTACGGCCCACCCGGTCTTGGTAAAACAACAATGTCGCATATTATTGCAAACGAACTAGGCGTTCCTATTAAAATCACTAGTGGACCTGCTATTGAGCACGCGGGTGACTTGGCGGCAATTTTAACTAATTTGGAAGAAAACGAAGTGCTTTTCGTGGACGAAATACACGCGCTTAATCGTTCAGTGGAAGAAAAATTATATTCGGCAATGGAAGATTTTGCCTTTGATATCGTGCTTGGTAAAGGACCTGCGGCAAAAACAATGCGTATCACGCTCAATAAGTTTACGCTAATTGGCGCAACAACGCGTGTAGGTATGCTTACGGGTCCGTTCCGTGATAGATTTGGCGTTATTTGTAGGCTTGAAATGTATTCGCCCGAAAACCTTGCCGAGATTATTAACCGTTCGGCAAAAATACTCAATATTGATATTTCGCCCAAGGCAGCGCTTGAACTTGCGCGCCGTTCTCGTGGCACGCCCCGTATTGCGAATAGATTGCTTAAACGTGTTCGTGACTTTGCCGTTGTAATAGGCGAAGGCGTAATTGACGAGAAGATGGTAAATAAGGCGCTTGAATTCTTAGAAATTGACGAACTTGGTCTTGACGTTATGGATAGACGTACGCTCAAAACAATGATAACTAAGTTCGGTGGTGGCCCTGTTGGGTTGGATACTGTTGCTGCGGCAATTAACGAAGATCCAGGCACGATTGAAGACGTTGTCGAGCCGTATCTTCTTCAGTTAGGATTTATTGCCCGTACTCCGCGTGGAAGAATTTGTTTGGCGGATGCATACAAGCACATGGGTTACGATATACCGCAAGCGAAGTCTGTGCAGTTAAGTATGTTTGACAAAATCAAGGATGAAGAAGATGAATAAATGCGACTTTTTTTATGAACTGCCTGAAGAATTAATTGCGCAAACGCCTGTAGAACCACGTGATTCGTCTAGACTTTTAGTTTATGATCGCGCTAGTGGCGAAATTGAACATAAGCATTTTTACGATATTATCGACTATCTTAATCCTGGTGACGTTTTAGTTGTCAATAACACCAAAGTTTTGCCTGCGCGTATTTATGGTAAAAAGGTAGGCACGGGTGCAAAAATTGAATTTCTTTTGCATCGTCGCATAAATCTTACCGACTGGGAAGTTTTGGTTAAGCCAGCTAAAAAAGCATCGATAGGAGTGCGTTTTCAGTTTTCGGACGCGCTAGAGGCTGAAGTTATTGATTATATCGGGGAAGGATTGCGTATTGTTAGATTCCACTATGACGGCGTTTTTGAAGATATTTTAGCCAAAATAGGTGAAATGCCACTTCCTCATTATATTCACGAAAAACTTGAAGAGCAAGAAAGATATCAAACCGTTTACGCAAAGGAAAACGGGTCTAGTGCAGCGCCCACGGCAGGACTTCATTTTACGCCCCAACTTATTGAGAAAATCAAGCAAAAGGGTATTGAATTTGTTGAAGTGCTCTTGCACGTTGGGCTAGGTACTTTCCGTCCAGTAAAAGCGGAAAACATACTTGACCACAAAATGCACAGCGAGTTTTATAGTATGAGCGAGCAATCTGCTCAAGTTATAAATAAAGCAAAAAGAGAAGGAAGACGCGTTATTGCCGTTGGTACTACGTCGGTACGCGTTTTGGAAAGTTCGTTCCACGACGGCGAAGTGAAAGCAGAGTGTGGAGATACGGATATTTTCATTTATCCTTCATATCAGTTCAAAGTTGTTGATGCGCTTATAACTAATTTCCATTTGCCTGAATCAACGCTTATAATGCTTGTTTCAGCACTAATCGGTAGGGAAAACGCGCTGAGAATGTACGAACTTGCAGTAAAAGAAAGATATAGATTTTTTAGTTTCGGAGATGCAACGCTATTAAAATGAGTGAGAAATTTTCATATAAAACAATACACGTTTGTAAACAGTCGGGCGCACGAGTGGGGGAACTGACTACGCCACACGGAGTTATACGAACTCCCGTATTTATGCCTGTAGGTACGCAAGCGACGGTAAAAACTTTGACGCCATACGAGATTAAAGATGCAGGTGCTAGCATAATTTTATCAAACACATATCATTTGTATATGCGCCCTGGTCATAAACTTGTAGAAAAAGCAGGTGGTCTTCATAAATTTATGAACTGGGACCGTCCGATTCTTACCGATAGCGGTGGTTTCCAAGTTTTTTCTCTTGCAGGAATAAGAAAAATTACGCCCGAAGGTGTAACGTTTAATTCACATATTGACGGTAGTCGTCACCTTATTACACCTGAAAAGGCGATGGAAATTCAAAATTCGCTTGGTTCGGACATTATTATGGCGTTCGACGTGTGTAGTGAATACGGTGCTGACCATACGCAGGCGGAAAAAGCAATGAAGATTACGCTTGACTGGTTGGATAGATGTAAAAAATATCATCAGCGTGACGATCAAATGCTTTTCCCTATAATTCAAGGAAATATGTACAGCGATTTGCGTCTTAAATCGTTAAAAGAAACCGTACCGTATGCCGAGTGTGGTATTGCGATAGGTGGACTTAGCGTAGGCGAGCCTAAAGACGTTATGTACAAAATTATGGATGAGATGCAACCGTATTATCCGCAAAATATGCCACGTTATCTTATGGGCGTAGGTAGTCCCGATTGCTTGGTTGAAGGCGTACTTCGTGGGATCGATATGTTCGACTGTGTACTACCTACTAGAATTGCTAGAAATGGTACTGCATTTACTTCACAGGGTAAAGTAGTTGTTAGAAATGGCAAATATAAGGAAGATTTTACTCCGCTTGATCCTAACTGTAATTGCTATTGCTGTCAAAATTATTCGAAAGCATACCTTCGTCACCTTATTAACGTTGAAGAAATTTTGGGTGGTAGAATGCTTTCACTTCACAACATTACTTACCTTATTAACCTTATGCAAAGGATTCGTGACGCGATTATGGAAGATCGTTTCTTGGATTTCGTAAACGAATTTAGAAATAGCCCTGAATACACAAATATGTAAAATTTTGCAAAAAATATGCGTAAAAACGCTTGCATTATTGTTGATTTTATAGTATAATCTACTGGTGACTCGCGCGTTCCAATGTAAACAGACGGTTTATAAGAACTCGTGGAAAAATAGGAGGTAAGTCATTATGAGTAACATTATTGAAGCAATTGAAAGAGAGTACATGAAAAAAGAAGTCCCCGCTATTAGCGTTGGTGACAGCGTAAAAGTGTACGTTAAGGTTGTCGAAGGTTCGAGAGAACGTCTTCAGGCGTTTGAAGGTATCGTTATCAGCAAGAAAAATGGTAGCGTTCGTGAAACCTTTACCGTTCGTCGTGTTTCGTTCGGCGTAGGTATTGAAAGAACTTTCCCCCTTCACAGCCCCCGTATTGATAGAATCGAAGTTGTTCGTCACGGTAAAG
>JAZOUI010000049.1:0-1902 GCA_045658145.1 Pumilibacteraceae bacterium | reverse complement strand
TATTGACAACGGACACGAATACCTTTTTCATATTAGGAGAAAGTGCACGGTAATCTGCCGAGCCGTCGTTTTTTGTATTAAGCCCCACTTTCTTTTTGAGTTTGTGTAGCACAACTTTTAAGTGGTACTTTAACAAGCGACGTGGTTTCATACCTGCGCCACCCGTGACTATCAGCCTATTTATCTTGTTTTCACTCGCTAAAATCAACGCCACTCGTCCACCAAAACTATGCGCAATAACATCGGGCGGACAAGAAAACAGTTCACGAATAACGCTGTCCACCACTTTTGCGTAATCAAAAATGGTAAAACTCGCAGGTGGCGTTTGGCTGTTTCCAAACCCCGGGAAATCAATCGCCACTACGTCGTGGTCAAGAGAAGCGAAATAATTAAAAATGCAGTACATTGTTTGTGTACTGCATCCCCATCCGTGTAAAATTAACACGGGCTTTTTCTTTCCAGTTTTTCTTTGGTAAAAAACATTTAACCCAAAAACGTGGACAAACATTTTTTACTCCTTCTTTACAAAGTTTTGCTCATTATAATAGCGCTGTCATTTCCGTAATAGTTTTTGCGAACGCTTATGCGAGTAAATCCACACTTTTCGTAAAGCGCAATCGCTCCGCTATTATGCTCGTTTACTTCCAAAAATAAAACGGTTACGTTTCGCTCTTTCGCTCTTTGGGTAAGAGTGTCAACAAGCGACTTTCCTATGCCGCATCGACGCGCACTCTCGTCCACGACAACGTTACAAATATTGCCCTCATCTAGACACCATTGAACGCCGATATACCCCAAAATTTTGTCCTCTTCAGCAAGCAAAAATGTGTAATTCCCCTCGTCAATTGCGGATAAAATTACCTGCTCAGACCACGGACATTCTATATACTTTTTTTCAAAACGGGCTATAACGGGTATGTCCGTTTTTAAAATTTCGCGTATTTTCATTTGTTTTCAAGTTCGCGTTCCGCTTGCGATTTTACAAGGTAAAACGGCTCGGCTACAGCGTAAGAAACGCCTTCATTTTTAGCAATCATTTTTTCAATTACACGCGTAAGCGAAAGGACGTTATCCGTCTTGCTTGCGCTAAAAATTTCGCTCATTTTTTCGTCAGCAAAAACAACGCTAGGCTCGTCAACAAGCGAAACGAGTTTTTGCGCGTCTGCAATAAGCATACATTTAGGCTCGAGCAAAACCGTGCCGTCGGGCGAATAAACTGCGACGTAGCAAAAGTCGGCGTAAGCGTACGAAACGCTGACGATACTTTCAGCGCTTTCGTCAGTATTATTATATGCCAAGCGTTCAAGCGAGTTTACAGCCAAAACGGGTTTTTTGTTAACGTAAGCAAAAGATTTGATGGTGTTAAGCCCTATTCTAATGCCCGTAAACGAGCCCGGGCCCGTCACGCACGCAAAATAATCAATTTCGCCTAAAGTAAGGTTTTCTTCTTCTAGCGTTTGGTCAATCATTGTGAGCAAACACTCTGACGCGCGTCTTCCCTGCTCGTCACGGCGATAAACGGTTTTGCCGTCGCGGTAAAGTAATATTTCAATCGCTTGACCACAAGTGTCGATTGCAAGATAGTTCACTTTTCTCTCCTAAAATTCGATATGCTTAATTTTATCGTTTTGACTACGGCGATAGATTACGACCTTACTACCGATAGTGCAAACGGGCGTAGCGCCGAGTGCGTCACAAAGTTCTTCCATAATCTCTACGGGCTCAAGGTCGGAGGATCGGAGCACGGTTATTTTAACAAGTTCACGCTTTTCAAGTGCCTCGTCAATGCCTGCGATTTGGTTTTCGCTCAAACTTCCTTTGCCCACCTGAAAAATGGGTTCGATATTACTTGCCATACTGCGCAAAGTCGCGCGTTGTTTACTGTTCATTGATAGTTATTTT
>JAZOUI010000048.1:0-7344 GCA_045658145.1 Pumilibacteraceae bacterium | reverse complement strand
GTTTATCGGCAGAATAAATATGGACCTTTGCAACGACCTTGGTAACCTTACTCGCCGTACGCTTGCTATGGCACGTCAGTACTTTGACGGAAAGGTAAGCGCAAACGGACAAAAAGGCGAGTTCGACGACGAATTTATCGCTATTATTAACGCTCTTGACCAAAAGATGGACGACGCGATTGAAAAAATCAATCCTTCGCGCGCGCTTGAAGAAATCTTTGCCGTAATTGACAAGGCTAACAAATATATCGACAATACTCGTCCTTGGGTTTTGGCAAAAGACGAGAGTCAAAAGAGCAGACTTGAAATGGTTATGTATAACCTTTTGGAGTGCATCAGAGTTTGCGCAACTGCGCTTATGCCCTTTATTACGCAAACGCCTGCTAAGATTTTCGAAGGTCTTGGCGTACAAGTACCCGCGCTTTTCGAAAACAATCTTGTTTATGGCGCTGTTGATGCTTACGCGACCAAAGAAATCGGGATTTTATTCCCCAGAATTGACGTAGAAAAGGAACTTAAAGAAATGGAAAAACTTGCTGAACAAGAAGTTAAGAAAGAAGAGAAAAAGGAAGAAGTTAAAGTGGAAGAGAAGAAAGAACCCGAATATATCAGCGCGGATGAATTTTTCCGTACTAAACTCGTAGTAGGCGAAATCCTTGCTTGCGAAAAAGTAGAAAAAGCAGATAAACTCTTAAAGTCGACCGTTAAAATCGGCGACGAAGTGCGTACTATTTTGAGTGGTATCGCTCAGTATTATACGCCCGAAGAAATGGTAGGCAAGCGTGTAGTCGTAGTTTCCAACCTTGCGCCCAGAAAGATTCGTGGTATCGAAAGTTGTGGTATGCTCCTTTGCGCCGCTAACGACGACGGACTTTGCCTTGTAACGCCCGAAAAACTTATGGAGAGCGGTACGGAAGTATGCTAATTGATACCCACGCGCATCTCACCGACGAGCAGTATGGTGGAGCAGGCGAGATTATTTCTTCAATGCGCGAAGACGGTCTTGAAAAGATAATTACGATAGGCTACGACCTTGAAAGTTCGGAGCAGGGACTAAAAATTGCCGAGAAAAACAAGGATATTTATTGCGCGGTAGGTGTGCATCCCGACAATAGCCAAAACTTAACCTTTGATCCGTGCGAAAGGCTTTTAACTCTTTCTCGCCACGAGAAATGCGTTGCAATAGGCGAAATCGGTCTTGACTATCATTATGACAGCACGGACAAGCAAAAGCAAAAATACTGGCTTGATCGTCAACTTGAAATGGTAGCGGAGGCAAACCTTCCCGTTATTTTCCACGTTCGTGATGCGTATGAAGATATGGAAAGCGCATTAAAGCGCAATCAAGGCAAACTCAAACAGGGCGCAGTAGTGCATTGTTATTCAGGTTCGCTCGAAACGGCGCTTAAATATATCGATATGGGCTTTCACATTTCCTTTACCGGCTCGATAACGTTTAAGAACGCGAAGAAGTTTCCCGACATTATAAAAGCAATTCCGCTCGATAGAATTATGATTGAAACGGACTGCCCGTATCTTACCCCAACGCCTTATCGTGGACAACTCAATTTTCCGCGTTATGTCAAATATCAGGCACAACGTATAGCCGAAATTTTGACCATTGATAGCGCAGAAGTGGAGCGTATTACCACAGAAAACGCTTATAGATTTTTCAAAAAACTAAAAAGAGACTAATAATGAACGAGAATTTTGTATATCGCTACGGCGATAATTTGTACATTAACTTAACTAATCAATGCTGTAATAACTGTGATTTTTGTATCCGTAATAACGGTGACGGAATAGGTGATAGTGGCAACCTTTGGCTTTCACGTGAGCCTAGCGCTAGTGAAGTCATTGCCCTTATCGATACTTTCGACAGTTATAACGAAATCGTATTTTGTGGCTACGGCGAGCCTACTTACAAGACTGAAATTATGGTTGAAGTGGCGAATTACGTGCATAGCAAGGGCAAAAAAACTAGACTTAATACAAACGGATTAGGTAACCTTATTAACGGCAGAAATATCGTACCCGAACTTAAAACGGCGATAGACGTTATGTCCATTTCGCTTAATAGCCACACAAAAGAAGGCTATGACGCGATATGCCACTCGGTATTTGGACTAGATGCCTTTGACGAGATGCTTAACTTTACGAAACAATGCGTTAACGTGGGTATTGAAACTATCGTTAGCGTTGTGGACGTTGAGGGCGTAGACGTAGAGGCGTGCCGAGTGCTTGCAAGTGGGACGGGCGCAAAGCATAAAGTAAGAGAATACATTGCGTAAACAGCAAAAAGCAAAGACCCCGAGGTACGTACCTTGTCGTTTTGTGTTTTTATAGTTAAAACGAGTAAAAACGGATAGTCGCTTTAACCAGATTTTAATAAACTCTTAATCGTCTACTATTTGACTTTCTATCGCGGAAAGTTTTATAATTAAGTCAAAGGAGAGAGAATTATGTTTGATTACACGAGAGCAGTCTTTGACAAGAGCGTAAGAGATTTTAAAAAGCTGGGTAATATCGCCAACGTGCTGATGCAGGTTATGTATATTTCGTATATGATTTATAACCTTATTATCGACGCAGGTTGGTACTGGGTTAACGCGATTTTGCTCGGATTGTCGCTGGGGTACTTGATAATATATTTGCTTTTCTACGGCAAAAACGATCGCGACCACAAGCAGGTTTTGCGAGCGAGCAAGCGCGTTTATAAATGGACTAAAATTTTGGTAAACACCTTTACGCTGGGTGTTACGCTTTACAACGCGTACGTGGCGGCAACGACTATGTCCGCTTTTTCGATAATCATCACCACGCTTACCATTATAATGTGGGTGCTGTCCGTTATCGTTGAGGTAATCGCGTTTTTCGTGCAGAGCAGATACCAGCTCGTCCTTGACGCTATCGAGGCGGACAAGCAAGAGGCTATTGAGCCCGTTAAAAAGGTGGGCGACTTTTTCAAAAAGCTTGCAGGCAAAGAAGTAGAAGAGCGCGAGCCCACGCATAAGCGCAAAAAGCTTGATAAGATTTTGAGTGAGTATCAGGAGCGTCGCGAAAAAAGAAAGCAAGAAAAAGACCAAGAAAAAGAACGAAAGCACAAAAATTAAATAGTGGAGTTATTATGAACAATATTGCATTGATAGGTATGCCGTCGGCGGGCAAAAGCACGGTGGGAGTGGTGCTCGCAAAAATTATCGGTAAAAAGTTTATTGACACCGATTTGCTTTTGCAAGAGAGCGGTAAAACTCTTCCACAGCTTATTGCTGAATTAGGCGTACAAAAATTTATAGAGCTGGAAAATAAAACGATTTCCGTGCTTTCGTGCGAAAATACCGTTATCGCTACGGGCGGTAGCGCGGTTTACGGCGAGGACGCTATGAAAAGAATCAAGGAGTTAGCTACCGTCGTTTACTTGCGTGCTCCCGAGAGTGAGCTTGAAAAGAGAATGGAAAGCTTTAGCGCGCGTGGCGTCGTCACTCTGGGCGCAAAAACGGTGACTGAGCTTTGCGCCGAGCGTGCTCCCCTGTACGAAAAATACGCCGATATCGTTATCGACGAGAAGGGCACGCTTTCCGACACCGTTCAGGAAATTTTAGACAGAATATAAAAAAGAATTAGTTCGGTTTTTAATCGGACTAATTTTTATTTAACTTCTTACGTCCCAAAAACGGCCCGTAAGTAATGATATAATGTATTTACAAGGAGGCGGTTATGGAATATTATTTGTATTATTGTAGTGAAGAATTTGCGAAAGAGCAGGATTACGAGTGGGCTACGCTGATAAAAATCGACGGGAGTTTTTATTATTATCACAAGAAAAGTTACGAGTGGGTGACGGATACGCTTTACGACGATTTTTGCAGTTCGTTCACGGAGGACTGGCGAAATAAAAGCAGTAGAGTAACGGCGATTTCCTACGACGAGGCAATGGATTTTATCGCTAAACTGAAGATAAAAGAAGATAAAGAATTTGTTGAAGAAGTGCAAGAGCTGAATAGCAATAGAGGGGTTTTTAATAAAATCAGACTTCTTTTGAGTGCAATGACTTACGCTTATGCAAGTTACGAATATTTGTTTGACGAGATGGAAGACGAAGAGGGGTGGGTGTATGGAAATATTCAATCAGTTCTTGCGAAAAACTCCTTATTTCCCCAAAAAATCAATGAAGTTGAGAGTGAGGAAAATTGCGCGTCCATTCTTATTGAGGCTGAATATGAAAGCGAGTTTGCGAATAATTGCATTAAAAGAATAGGCGGTCAGGAATACAGGGCAAGGCTGTTTAACGTCAAGAAAAATACGGTGCTAAAAATAAGTAGATACGGGTTCGTAAAAGACGAATACGACGGAATTTTGCGCGCGTATCCAGTTAAGGATATTGGTGCGTGGATAGTGGATTTTGATTTGTTGCTTGGCGTGTATCCGTCAAATTATTAAACCATAATACAAAAACGGCAGGGTGCGTACCCTGTCGTTTTGCATATTTTGGCGTTTATTAACCGTCGTTTTTAGTTTTGTTTTTTGATATAAACGAATTGTTCAGGACCTGTGTCGCGCATAAGCAGGTCTTTTTGCTTGAACTTAAATAAGAAAAGCGCAGTCATATAAATATCGCCCACGCAAGCGCCAAGATGGAGAGATAGCAGGGCAGATGCACATAAATAGAAAATCGTATTAGTGAAATACATTAAAATTGTAAGAGCGATAAATATTACGCTAAATGTAATAAGTGGTGCTGTTAGTGAAATTAGTGCTGTTTTGCGATTGACGTAAACGTTTGGTACTCCACAAAAGGCACAACTCCAAGAAATTCCGAACGTCAGTTTTTCTTTTGTTAAGCATTTATAGGCAAATCCGTGAACGAGCTCGTGAAACACCATATAAGATATAATGCACAATAAAGTAACTGATAATGACAGCAAATACGTGTAGATGTTTATTTCCCAAACGGTATTTGGGTTTAATATAAGTGGGATAAAACAAATTGCCATTGATATTAGCATAATTATTAGCGAAAAAACGTTCAAAATAATGCCTGTTTTTGTGTTTTTTGCATTAATGTGGTATATGCACTTGTATCCGTCGGGGAGTTCTTTGTAAGCGTTCTGCATAATTTTACTCCTTAATAATGGACTTTGCGATCTTGTCGGAAACGTCTTTACCCTTGTAAAGAGAGAGTAGTTCGAGTGCAAAATCAAGTGCAACTCCCATACCGCGAGCGGTGGTAATATTGCCGTCCGTGACTACGCCGTCGAACGAAACTTCAGCACCAAGTAGTTCGTTTTCAAAGCCAGGATAGCAACATGCGCGCATATTTTTAAGCAAATTTCTTCTGCCTAAAACGAGTGGCGCTGCGCAAATCGCCGATATACGTCCCCCGTCGTTTGATACTTTTGCTAGAATTTCGTCTACAAAAGGACTGCTGTCTAGATTAAGTGAGCCTGGCATACCACCGGGCAAAATTACGCTGTCAAAATCACTTGCGCGAACGCAAGCGGTAGTGAAATCACATTTAACCGTAATTCCGTGCGCGCCTGTGATAAAACCGTTTTTAGCGTCGTCGCCTACAACCGCTACCGTCTTAACGTCTACGCCACCGCGACGAAGTACGTCAAGGGGAGTAAGTGCCTCGATTTCTTCAAATCCGTCCGCTAGTAAAAGTGCTACCATAATTTTCACCTCAAAGTATAGATGTGGTGCGAAAAATATTTTTTCATCGCCATTTTTAGTATAGCACACTAAAAACAAAAATGCAAGTGTACGACGAGAAGTGCTTGTTTTGATAGTGGCGAAATTTATTCTCGCGTGTACGCGTGCGCGCCGACACGAAGGCAGGTAGTTTTTATATCCACGCACGTTACGAGCGTTTTAGGGGCAATTTTGAGCGTGAAATGGCAAGTTTACAAAAACTTTTAAAATTTAAATTTAAAAAGGGCGCGAAAACGCTTTATTTTTTGATATATATATGATATAATATTTTAACATTAAATAATAGTAAAAGATTATTACTATAAAGTATAAGGAGTACATTATGTCGACAAAGGTAGAAAACGCATACGATTCAAGTGAAATTCAAGTCCTTGAAGGGCTTGAACCCGTGCGTAAGCGCCCCGGTATGTATATTGGCTCGACGGATACGAGAGGACTTCATCATCTTATCGTAGAAATCGTGGACAACAGCGTGGACGAATCGCTTGCAGGACACTGTGATACGATTACCGTAGAAATTACTAGAGAAGGTGCTGTGTCCGTTACTGATAACGGTCGTGGTATTCCCGTAGATATCCATCCCCAAGAAGGCGTATCGGCGGTACAGGTAGTTCTTACCAAACTTCACGCAGGTGGTAAATTCGGCGGTGGCGGATACAAAGTGTCGGGCGGACTTCACGGCGTAGGTCTTTCGGTCGTAAACGCGCTTTCCGAATGGCTCGAAGTGGAAGTTAAGAAAAACGGTAAGCACTATCGTCAAAGATATATGCGTGGTATCCCTATGCGCGAACTTGCTGAAATAGGCGAAACGCAGGAATCTGGTACGAAAGTTACTTTCTATCCCGACGCTGAAATTTTCGAAACGATTGATTTCGACTACGAAGTAATCCGTACGAGATTGCGCGAAGTGGCATTCCTTAACAAAGGATTGTGCATCAATGTTATCGACAACCGTCCCGAGAGAGAGAAAAACGAAACCTTTAAGTACGACGGCGGTATTCTCGACTATGTAGAATATCTTAACCGTGACAAGAATACCGTTTTCCCGCATACGCTTTATATCGAGCGTCAAATCGGCACTAACTCCGTAGAAATCGCTATGCAGTATAACGATTCGTGGAAAGAAACGATGTACTCTTACGCGAACAATATCAACACCGAAGAAGGCGGTACTCACTTGGTCGGCTTTAAGGATACGCTTACTCGCGTACTTAACGACTATGCTCATTCGGCAAGACTGGTAAAGGACGACTTTAAACTCACTGGCGACGACGTGCGCGAAGGTCTTACCGCTATCGTTTCGGTAAAACTCGAAGAACCGCAGTTCGAAGGACAGACCAAAACTAAACTTGGCAACTCCGAAATGCGTGGTGTGGTTGCAAAGGCTCTTGCAGAAGGCTTGGGTACTTACCTTGAAGAAAACCCCAGAGAAGCAAAAGAACTCATTATAAAAACCGTTACCGCTCAAAAGGCGCGCGACGCGGCGAGAGCGGCGAGAGAGTCGACGAGAAGAAAGGGTGTGCTTGAATCTACCACGCTCCCCGGAAAACTTTCCGACTGTACCGAAAAAGACGCAAGCGTTTGCGAAATTTACCTTGTCGAAGGCGACTCGGCAGGCGGAACTGCAAAGCA
>JAZOUI010000047.1:0-3520 GCA_045658145.1 Pumilibacteraceae bacterium | reverse complement strand
CTCGGCAATGGTGTAAGGATAACGCTCCATAACTTCGTCAGCCTCGTCGCAAATAACGCAAGTTTCCAACCCTTTTTCTAGTTTATCGGCAAGGTGTTTTGCGGCGCGAGCGTTAGAAACGGTGGGGATATGCGCAATAATATTGTCCGTACGAGTATGCACCTGAAGGGCTAATCCAAGTTTATTTCCACCTGTGTAAAGTTTGCGAAGGTGGTCGCTACAAAAGCCACGCTTGTTTACTTTTACTCGATAGTCAGGCTCCATAACTGCCTCTTCAAGGTATTGTTTAAGTAGTCTGTTTTCTACGCGCTCGTAAAGTTTGCAAACTGGGCAGTCGCAAGGCTCTTTAAATGCATCCCAAATAGGTGTGGTCTGGATATGATATTGCATATTTTACTCTCCCAAAGAATATATAAAAGCGTATAGGCAATAATTACCTTACCATACTATTTTACAAGATTGGAGAGAAAAATGCAACAATATTACGGGGATAACGTGCATATTATTCAAAAAAACAAAAATAGAAAAAGAACGAGAAAAAGCAATACGTCACGCAAAAAAGCGTTTTGTTTTTTTATGATTTTATTATCGCTCATAGCCTTATTTGTAGCCGTTTTCTATCCCTTTGACCAAAGCGCAAAAACACGCATAAAATCAAAAACGTGGCACTACGTTACCGTCCGTTTTAGCACACAGCACCTAGAAAGTGAACTTGCGAGCGAGAACGTTATGCAAAAGGGTGGCGGTGGATTTATCCTTAATGACGGTACGTTTATAATTACCGCTACCGTGTTTGAAAACGAGAGTGACGCGCAAAGCGTGGCGAGTGGAATAGAAAACGGCGGAGTGTATTCGCTTACGCTTTCAGCCATTGAACTAAACGCTGAGAGTGATACGAGCGATATAAAAAACGCGCTCACCGTTTACGTTGACGTGTGTCGGCAACTGACAAAAATTGTTAGCGAGTACGACGAGGGGAAAAGTACGGACAGCGTGGCAATGTTCGTTCTAGAAAAAATGCGAGATAAAATAGCGTTGGCGAGAGAAGGAATAGAAAAGGGTAACTCAAAACTTTTCCAAGCGACTAGAGACTTTTTGATTGAAACGGAAAAGACGATTAATGATGCGCTCAGCGACGAAGAACACACCATTTCAGCGCGCATAAGGTATGCGGTTTGCAAAATAATTTACGACCGTTATAAACTGGCAAAAAGCCTTCAAAAATAGTAGTTGTGTTCCAAAAAAAGGAGCGCGACTATATATTTCATATATATTTGCAGGATTTTCCTATAAACTTTGTCGAAAAAAGCCTTAAAAACAGTTGAAAAAAAAGAGCAAGTATGTTACAATAAACACGTATGCTTGCACTAGGAGGTTTTATATGACCGTCAAGGAAATAGCCGACATACTCGGCGCTGAAATATTGAGTTGTGAAAATCTCGCGAACGAAACGGAAGTTCACTCCGCGTTTGGTTCGGATATGATGAGTGACGTACTTGCATTTGTTAAGGACCAGGGGCTTTTGCTTACGGGCTTAGTAAATCCGCAAGTTGTGCGCACGGCAGAAATGATGGATATTCTTTGTATCGCGTTCGTGCGTGGAAAACGTCCTGATCAAATGATGATTGATCTTGCAAATCAAAAAGGCATAATACTCCTTACCACGACGGAGAGAATGTACCCTGCTTGCGGAAAGTTATTTATGGCAGGACTTGAGTCTGGTAAAACGGCATGAGCGAACTTATAAAACTTCGTTATGATGTGGACGGCGACGACTTTGTGTCGTGCGGACACGCGAGTGAAGACGTAAAGCGTACGCTTAAAAGCATAGGACTTCCCGCCAGCGTAATTCGCAACGTGGCTATTGCAATGTACGAAGGCGAGATAAATATGGTAATTCACGCGAACGGCGGAATTGCCGAAGTAATCATTTACGAAGACCGTATAGTGATTACTTTATCGGACACGGGCAAAGGAATTGCGGACATTGAACAAGCAATGCAAGAAGGCTTTTCAACGGCTACTGATGCAATTCGTGAACTTGGGTTCGGTGCAGGAATGGGACTGCCGAATATGAAAAAGTATTCGGACAATATGAAAATTGAAAGTGAAGTAGGCAAAGGCACCGTGGTAACTCTTGAGTTTATGCTGAAAGACTAAACCTAGGAGAGATGATGAGCAACGATTTGAAACCCGTATATCTAGATACCGAAAGATGCAACGGCTGCGTGGGCTGTATGAAAAGATGTCCCACGGAGGCTATCCGCGTGCGCGGAGGCAAGGCTCAAATTATGTACGAGCGTTGTATCGGTTGCGGTGAGTGTGTGCGCCATTGTGCAACGCACGCTAAAAAAGAATTCTACGACTCGTTAGAAATTATTCGTGGGTTCAAGTACAAAGTTGCTGTTCCTTCTCCTTCTCTTTATGCACAGTTTAACAACATTTACGACACTAACTACGTTCTTACCGCTCTTAAAAACTTGGGCTTTGACGACGTAGTGGAGGCGGCTGCTGGGGCTGAATACGTTTCTGCAGCAACTGCCGAGTACATAAAAAACACGGAAAAAGTAAGCAAGCCCGTTATAAGTTCGGCTTGTCCTGCCGTAGTAAATCTTATCTTGATGCGCTACGAAAATCTTATTGACAATCTTTCGCCTATGCAACAACCCGAAGAAGTTGCGTCTAATATGGCGAGAGCGAAAGCGCAAATGGAAACGGGACTTTCCGCCGACGAGATAGGCGTGTTCGTAATTACTCAATGCGCTGCGAACGTAATGAGTTTAAAGCAAAGCCAAAATACGAAAGTGGACGGAGTTTTGTCCGTAAAAGAAATTTATTTCCCACTTTTAGACGAACTCAACAAACTTACGAGCAAGGATGCTGAAATCCAAAAACTTGCGCTTGCAGGAAGTTTGGGCGTAAGTTGGGGCGCGTCGAGTGGTGAGGCGAACGGACTAAAAACGGATAACTACTTGTCTGCCGACGGCATTGAAAACGTAATCAGCGTGCTTAACGATCTAGAGCACGACAGACTTACGGGACTGGATTTTGTAGAACTATATGCTTGCAACCTTGGTTGCGTAGGTGGTTCAATGAACATTGAAAGTCCATTTTTGGCGAGAACGAGACTTCGTAAGTTGCGTAACGCAATGAGCGAAAAACCTATCGCTGTAACCGACTTTTCTGCTTATAAAAGAAAAGAACCGTACGAAAGCAATAACGTATTCTGTTTGGATGAAAACAGAATCGAGGCTATGCGCAAGACTTTGCGCGTAAAAGAAATAGAGTCCGCGCTCCCCGGTATTAATTGTGGAAGTTGCGGAGCACCCAACTGTCGCGCACTTGCCGAAGACCTTGTGCGTGGAATAAAGGCTAAATGCCGTTATATGGAGAGTAAAAAATGACCGTAAGCGAAATCGCAAACAGACTTAACGGAAAAATAAAAAACGATGCAAACAAAGATGCTATCGCTTTTTATGCGGGCGAATTTTTGAGCAGAGTTATGGGCAAAGCGCCCGAA
>JAZOUI010000046.1:0-5115 GCA_045658145.1 Pumilibacteraceae bacterium | reverse complement strand
TCGCGAAGGTTTTTACCTCTTTCGGTTTTTCCATCGCTATATTCATTAAGATATTTCATACCTTCATCGCCTTCAAGTTCCATTACAACCCTGCGCGCGATTAAATCCATATCGCTGGTTGCTCGCGAGAAGTTAAGGTATTTACAGCCGTACATAATGGGCGGACAAGCCGAGCGCATATGTACTGCTTTTGCGCCGTTTTGATATAAAAATTCAACCGTTTCTTTAAGTTGCGTTCCACGAACTATGGAGTCGTCAACGAACAAAAGTCTTTTGTTCTCAATAAGTTCGTGTACGGGAATTTGTTTCATCTTTGCAATCTTGTTGCGGTCAGCCTGATTAGTAGGCATAAAACTACGCATCCAAGTAGGCGTATATTTTATATACGGACGAGCAAACGGCACTTTGCACGCGTTTGCATATCCTATCGCGTGGGGAGTTCCCGAATCAGGCACTCCGCTAACGTAGTCAAGGTCTTCGTGAATACCTTTATTCTTGTCCGCTTCAGCCATAATCGCGCCGTTTTTTGCACGCATTATTTCTACGTTTACGCCTTCGTAGTTCGAGTTAGGATAACCGTAATACGACCACAAGAAAGCGCACATTCTCATTTTTTTGCCCGGACCTGCCAAAACGGTCATTTTGTCAGGCGTAAGTTGTACGATTTCACCCGGTCCAAGTTCCTTTTCGTCACGGTAACCTAGTTTTTTGTATGCAAACGACTCGAACGTGACTGCATAGCCGTCTTCGTTTTTGCCGATAATTACGGGAATTCTGCCCAGTCTATCGCGCGCGGTGATAATCGAGCCGTCGTCGCGAAGAATAAGGATATTCGCCGTACCGTCAATCATCTTTTGCGCAAACTTAATACCTTCGACAAAACTACTCTTTTGGTTAATCATTGCCGCAACAAGTTCGGTCATATTGATGTTTCCGCCCGTCATAGTGCAGAAATGTCCGCCACTAAACGAAAGGAATTGATTGACAAGTTGTTCGTAATTATTGATTGCACCTACCGTACAAATTGCGTAATTGCCAAGGTTAGAACGAATAAGCAAGGGCTGTGGATCGTAATCGCTGATACAGCCGATTGCGCTACAACCGTTCATCTCGTCAAAAACGTTAGCAAACTTCGTACGGAAAGGCGAATTTTCTATGTTATGAATTTCTCTTTGAAGTCCACGCTCGGCGCTATACGCCGCCATACCGCCCCTACGAGTACCAAGGTGCGAGTGATAGTCAACGCCGAAAAACACGTCGAGTATGCAATCTTTTTTTGATGTTATTCCGAAAAAGCCACCCATTGTAAAATCCTATTAAGCAAAGAAAAGTTTGGAAAGAGTCATGGGGTCAATGTATTGACCGTCCTTGTAAACACGCATATTGCCCGATGCGATTTCGTCGATAAGCATTACCTTACCGTCTGCATCATAACCGAATTCGAACTTAATATCGTAAAGAACAAGTCCCTTTTCTTTAAGGTCGTCAGCAACGATTTGGGTAATCTTTTGCGTCATAGCCTTCATATCTTCGTACTGAGCGTCCGTCATAACGCCAAGGTCGATAAGACCGTCTTTGGTAACAAGGGGATCGCCCTTCTCGTCGTTCTTGAACGTCATTTCAACGTATGCGGGAAGGTCCGCGCCTTCTTCAATATAGTCGCTATAACGACGGTAGAAACTACCTACTGCTTTGTGACGGCAAATTACTTCAAGACCTTTGCCAAATACCTTACCAGGAAGAACTTCCATCGTGGTATCGTCAAGGTTAGCACTAACGTAATGCGTCTTGATGCCTGCAGCGTTTACTTTTTCAAAGAAATAAATGGACATACGAAGGTTTACGTCGCCTACGCCGTCAATGGTGAGTCCTACCGAATTTTCACCCGGATCAAATACACCGTCTTTGCCCGTGCAGTCGTCTTTGAATTTAAGAAGGTAATTGCCGTTATCAAGTGCGAAAACGTCTTTGGTTTTACCAGTATAAACAAGTTTCTTTTCCATAATATTTTAACTCCTTTGTTAAGAAAAATTAATTTTTGTTGAATTGTTGCGCTACCGCGTTATCTTTTTCAAGTACCTTTTTAGCGTCGGATGCGCGTTTGTCGTCAAGTTTTTTTGCAAGGTCAGCGTCTTCTACTGCGAAAATTTGCGCGCAAAGCAAAGCCGCGTTAACCGCACCGTTTATTGCAACCGTTGCCACGGGAATTCCACCCGGCATTTGTACGGTGGATAAAAGCGCGTCCATACCGTCAAGATAAGTAGATGCGCAAGGTATTCCGATTACGGGCAAAGTCGTTTGTGCCGCAACCGCGCCTGCCAAATGCGCCGCCATACCTGCCGCCGCTATGATTGCGCCAAAACCGTTATCTCTAGCGTTTTTAGCAAACTGCGCCGCCTCAACAGGCGTGCGATGAGCCGAGTAAACGTGCACTTCGTAAGGAATAGCAAGCGTTTCAAGAGTATCTATCGCCTTTTTTACGATAGGTAAATCGCTGTCGCTACCCATTAAAATTCCAACTTTCTTCATAGTTAACCTCCAAAAAATAAAGAAAAGCGCACTTATCCGTTTCAAATAAGTACGCCCAGACGGTCGGCAAAAACGGAGACTCTTCTCCTAGGGTTTCGCTCCCACGTGGTAAACCACTAATCCGTCAGTTACGAACCCTCACCAAATTGTTATAAATATAATAACATAATTTAAGGATATTTGTCAACTGACATTTGCCACTATTCGACCATTTTATTCAATTTTTTTTACGCCCTTCCCTATAAGGGAAGATAAGACTTTCGCTATTAGTTTTGCATAACTAAAACCGCACCGTATTTTTTTACCACGGGCAAAAGACTTTCTTTGCTTTCTTCGTCCGTCACAACAATGGCAACGCCGTTGTATTCTCTAAGCGTTTTTTCTAGTGCAATAGCATTTTTCGTTTCGATTTGAAGGGGGACGTCTATCACCGTTTGTAATTCTTTAGCTACGGCGCAAAGCATTTCTTCTTCCTTTTCGCTCGCCGAGAAATTAAGAGTGATTACGTCCACTTCGTCGTCCACCATATCAAAGCACTCGTCGATAAAATAATCAACGTCGCCTTCGCCCAGCGCGCGCATAACTTCACTATTATTTTGCGCGTTAAAAGCATCACCTATAACAACGTTATCGTTGTATTCCAAACACTTCGTTCTAGAACAAAATCTTTTTTGCGCATTATTTTGCAAAACTACAGGATGCATGCCTTTTAGTTTTTCCACAAGTTCACGAATATATTCGGGCGTCGTACCACAACATCCACCCACTACTCTTACGCCTTTTTGCACTGCTTTTTGAACTTCTTCAACAAACTGACAAACGTCAATATCATAAAAAGTAACGCCATTTTCTACCTTTGGAAGTCCTGCATTAGGCTTAAAGGACGTAGGCAAATTAGATACAGCGAGAATTTCATCAGCCACTTTCATAAGCACAGTTGGTCCAAACGAACAGTTCGCCCCCACTACGTCTGCGCCCATACTAGACGCCATTGTGACCATAACAGAAGGGGACGCCCCTGTCATAAGACGACCATTTTCGCCATAAGCATTGCTCACTATCACAGGTAAATCGCAGTTTTCCTTTACCGCTAACAATGCCGCTTTAGTTTCTAAACTGTCGCTCATTGTTTCTATCATTACTAAATCTACGCCTGCGCTAACGCCAAGCTTTATCGTCGTAGCAAAAATTTCTACTGCTTTTTCAAATTCAAGATCGCCATAAGGCGCAAGTAATTTTCCCGTAGGTCCGATATCTAGCGCAATATACTTTTGTTGAGTGCCTACCGACTGATTGCGCGCAATTTTAGCGTTTTCAACTGCCGAAAACACCACTTCTTGCAGTCTTTCCTGCGAATATTTAATCAAGTTTGCGCCAAAAGTGTTAGTGCAAACGACGTTACTGCCCGCGTCGAAGTAATCACGGTGCAATTTTTGCAAAATTTCGGGGTGCGTTATATTCCACTCTTCGGGCTTTTGTCCTGCTTGTAGTCCGTGGCGCTGTAAAATCGTACCCGTACCCCCGTCCAAAACAACTATATTTTCCTTCAAAAATTCTCTAAATTCCATTGTTTTATATTCCTTTTATTCGCAAAAACGGGCTACTACGTGGTAGTCCGTTTCGGTTTTTAATCGTTTTCAGTTTTCTTTTTTCTCACTTTTGGCTCAGGCGTAATGCCAGCGTCGCGCAAAGTTTCTACAATAGCGGAAATAACGCCTTTACCATCGTGCCACCAGTCTCTACTCCACACGCGCATAATTCTCCAGCCACGACTAGAAAGGAATTTCGCCGAGAACACGTCGCGTTCGAGTGCGCTATGTTCTTCGTCGAACAAATCGCTATCCACCTGAATTCCCAAAACGTAACGATTAGTCTTTTTATCCATTACAGCAACGGAAATTTTGTCCAATCCTTCGCCTATTTGAGTATCCACTTTAAATCCCATAGCAGTCAATTTGCTTGCAATTTGTTGGTCGATAGGCGTAATAAGGTTTTGCTTTTTCTTTCTAACGACGTTACCCACGCTTTCCAAAATAGCGTTTGCCTCTTCACTCTTGTTTGCCGAAACAGCCCTAGCGTAAGCCAGATAACTACGGAAAAGTTTAGGTCCATTGTTTTTAGAAGAATCCACGTTAAGTTCTTCGGGCTCGATGCTCGTTACAACGTAAATTTTCTTTTTTGCGCGCGTAATTGCGACGTTAAGTCTATTCTCGCCCCCGTCCATAGAAAGCGAACCAAAGTGCGCGTACACTTTGCCGTTAGCACCCGGAGCGTAACCTACGGCGAAAATAATGATATCACGCTCGTCGCCCTGAACGTTTTCAATGTTTTTAATAAATAAACTTACGTCCTGACCATCTTCTTTGCGATTAACTTCGCGCGCAAGACGGGTACGGAATTCGTGATGCTGACGAGCATACTTTTCAATCACACTCTCAATGCAATTTTGCTGTTGCACGCCAAACGTAATAACGCCTATCGTTTCGCCTTCTTTTCTCGTGCGAAGAATTTTATCGATAAGCGTAACGACAGCCGTCGCCTCCACTTCGTTTTTGCTATCCGCCCAAACGCCGTTCACTTTTATAC
>JAZOUI010000045.1:0-5388 GCA_045658145.1 Pumilibacteraceae bacterium | reverse complement strand
TCCTTAGAGTTGATTTCTTCGCTTACCATATCGCCAACCTTATACTTCTTGTCGATAAGACGTGCGTCTTCAAGCGAGATTTGCGCCTCTTTGTCTTCTACTTCTTCCACTACGGTTTGGTATGCAAGAATTTTAATAGAGTTACGTTCGGGATTAAGTTTTACTTCAACTGCCTTAGACGAGCCGAACTCCTTTTTGTACGCGATAACAAGCGCCGTTTCAAGCGCTTCAATAAATATCGACTTCTTAATACCCTTAGTTCTTTCTAATTCTTCTAATGCGAGGAAAAAATCCTTACTTATCATTTTTGTTTGTCCTCCAAACTGTTTATTCGAATTTTACAAGCGGTCTTACGAACGCTACTTTTGTGTTCTCAAACGTAATTTGTTCGCCTTTAACTTCAATGGTCACCGTGTTTTCATTGCGACTTACAAGCACGCCTTCAAAAAGTTTTACGCCTTTTTGCGGAGCATAAAGCTTTATTTCAACTTCTTTTCCGTAATTGCGCTCATAGTCACGTTGCTTTTTGAACGGTCTATCAAGTCCAGGCGAAGAAACGTTGAGAACGTACGGCTTTCCACCCGTAGGATCAAGTTCGTCCAAAAGCGGATCAATAGCATAATGAACCTTTTCGCAGTCGTCAAGACTTACTCCGTTAGGACAATCGATAAATACGGTAAGATTATCTTCGCCGTACTTTTTAGCAAACTCAACGTCTACCACTTCGTATCCAAGTCCCGACACCGTAGGTTCAATTTTTTCGAAAACACTTTGCTCCGTTTTCAAAGCAAACTACCTCCTTACAGTAATTGAGAGCGGACCGTTCAGTCCACTCTCAGTTTACATCCTATTACATTACAATATAAATATAACATAATTTATAGAGATTATCAAGCATTTTTAAGTAAAAAATGCAATTTTTTTAATAAAAACTATTACTTTACTACTTTTTTTAGGACAACCGCTGTTCTGCACGGAACGTAAAGGTTAAATCCATAGCCGTATTCTTCATCTTTTGCAAAATACAAATACTCTTTTGATACGCGATCTTGACCACCGTATTTATTATCGTCAGATGACAAAACAACTTTGTATCCACCTACGCCCGTTTGCTCGCAACTAACGAAAACACTTTCTTGCGAACAAGTTGGGTGCAAGTTAAACACAAAAATATAATCGTTTCTCTCGAAAACCATAATTTTTTTATTGCCGTCTAGCCAAATACAATTAGCCTTTTGTTTTGATAAAATCTCGTTATAGCGAATAAACTCAATCATATCACGGTCAAAATTAGCCAGCCACTCGTATTTCAACAAACCGTTACAAACTAGAGACCATTGTCTACGAGCATACTTATAACTCCAATCATTACCTTCGCGCGGAAAATCAATCCACTCGGGATGTCCAAACTCGTTACCCATAAAGTTAAGATATCCTTCGCCCGACAAAGATAGCGTCAAAAGGCGAATTACCTTGTGCATATCTATCGCATAATCCATAGTGGGCGTATGATAATCCTTATTCATCCCCGTGTACATTTCCGCATCGGCAAGTCTGAAAATTATCGTTTTATCTCCCACCATTGCTTGGTCGTGCGATTCACAATAACCTATTGTTTTTTCGTTTGGTCTTCCACAAGTAAGTTCGTACCAAATTTTATAAACGTCCCACTCTTCTGCGCGTACTTCCTTGATGAGTTTTATCCACATATCGGGAACGCCCATAGCAAGTCTATAATCAAAACCTATACCTGCGCATTTAATAGGCAAACACATACCCGGCATACCACTCATATCTTCGGCAATCGTTATCGCGTTTTTATTAACCTTATGCACGAGTTCGTTCGCAAGCATCAAATATACTTTTGCATCTACGTTAGTGTTAAGCGAATAATACTGACTGTAATTTGTAAACGCTACGCCTAAACCGTGATTCTCATAAAGCATTGACGTTACTCCGTCAAAACGGAATCCGTCAAAGTGGAATTCATCTTGCCAATATTTAAGGTTGGATAAAAGGAAACGTAACACTTCCCTTTTTCCGTAGTTAAAACATTTTGTTCCCCAAGCCGTGTGCCAACCACGATCGCCTGATAAAAAGTACTGATCTGCCGTTCCATCCTGTAAATTCAGTCCTTCGCCTACGTTAGGACAAGCGTGCGAATGAACTACGTCGAGAAGTACGCAAAGACCAAGCGTGTGCGCTTTGTTGATAAGATATTTTAAATCTTCTGGTGCGCCATAACGATACGAAGGCGCAAAGAAGTTAGACACTTGATAGCCAAAAGATGCATAATAAGGATGTTCCTGCACCGCCATAAGTTGAACGGTATTGTATCCTGCCCTTACAATCCACTCAAGCGTTTTGTCCGCAAACTCGCGATACGAGCCTATACCTTCGTATTCTTGCGCCATACCTATATGCGCTTCGTAAATCAAAGGCGATTGTGGTTTTTGCATTTTATACCACCCACTATCCGTCCACTTGAATTTTTCGCCTATCCAAATTTGTCCACATAAAGTTTTAGTCTTTTCATCAAAGTTTGTTCGGCGAACGTATGCAGGTAACCTTTCAAAAGTTTGACCGTCTTTTTCTACTAAAAGTTTGACGTACTGTCCGTGACAAAGCGCGTTCTTGCCATCAAAAACAATTTCCCAAACGCCGTTATCAATCCTATTTAACGGACACGAAAATTTATCCCAGTTGTTAAAATCGCCGTAAATCCATACTTTGTCAGCGCCCGGCAACCACTCACGAAACACCCAACCGCTTTTTGTGGAGTGAAAGCCAAAATACTTGTAATCATTACCCACGTCCACCAGCGTTTGATTTTCCGTAAGACTTTCTATTACTTTATTGTACCTATCAACGTGCAATGCTAAATCTTCTTTATAGGGCGCAAGTTGAGCGTCGATTTTGAATAATTTTCTCAATGCTTGTTCAGTTTTAATCACTCTTCTTTATCTCCCTATAAAATTTACATTTTCCATTTTAGGACGAATGTTTATTCACTATTTATATAAAATATTTAACAAAAATTTTACTTACAAATTATAGTTTTTCAGCCATAACAATAAACGCTTTTGCCGTCGCAATCGTATCGTGAATTGCACGGTGAGCGTGCTCGTTTACAAGCCCTAAATGTTTTAATACCGTGCCAAGTTTAAAGTTTTTCAGCCCTTTAAGCGTATGACGAGCGATATCCAAAGTGTCTTCGCGCAAGTTGTCAAAATATATTCCAAGTTCCTTTCCCGACGCGTTCAAAAATCCTATATCAAAACTTACGTTATGTCCTACGAAAACGGTATTTTCACTAAACTTATAAAAGTCTGCAAGCACGTCTTCTATTTCGGGTGCATTTGCTACGTCATTATCCGTAATGGAAGTAAGTTCTGTAATTCTCGGCGTAATAGGTTCGTGCGGATTTACAAAAGAATTAAACACTTGCGTAAGGTGTCCGTCTTCTATCAATACACCTGCCACTTCAATTATTTTACACGTAGAAGTATCTAGTCCCGTTGTTTCTAAATCAAACACACAAAAGCGTTTGTTTTTAAGATATTGCGGTACACCTTTTGCCACGTCGAACATTGATGCTTGATGTTTTTCAACGTACTGTTGTGGAAAAACTGTTTTGTATTCTCTTTTGGGTTTAAATTTAGGCGACTGTATTATTTCAACTTCGGGGATAGTACAAAGCGAAATAGCGTTGACAAACATATCAAAAGTAGTACTGCCTTTGAAAGTATTTTCTTTAATACTCCCCTTCACTACTACTTCCTTGCCATTCTGAAGATGCACTATATTATTTTCTTTTTCGCTCTTACGGGGGAAATACAAACACTTCATTGAGCCTGTCGGATCAGTAATAGTAAACTTGTAAAATTTCTTTCCGGCAGTTTCCCCTTCTTTGGGTTTACGATCACACTCAGTAAACTCACTTACCTTTCCGCAATAAGTAACACCGTTCGTTTCTCGTTTTACGTCACTTATATAACCAGCACGATCATAAATAATCTTACCAACGAATTCTTCTACGTTTTGGGGCGTAATAAAATGCCCGTCAGACGTTTGATAAACGTAATTTCTAAGTTCTTCTTCGTGCTCGGCAATGATATCGATTTTCTTTGTTCTAACCTGTGGTATTATTTCAAAACTTATGTTTTCGCAATAGGAAACACAAAGCATTTTCTTAACTTCGTCGGTAAATTTAGCAAAAACGGGATTGTTTATCACGTCAGCATCAATTTTAAGTTTTACGTTATATGTATATTCACCCAACTTTTCAATAACAACGTCTTCAGCAAATACAAAAGGAGCAACCGACGGACTACTCTCGGCAAAATTTATAAGCGCTTTTTTGAACAAATCTTCATCAAAATGACTTTTTACCAACTTTACGGTAACTGACGACTTCAAACCAAGCGCCCTAATTACGGCAGAAGAAATTTTACTTTCATTTTCGCGTACTTCTTTTTCTTTTGGCTCGGGAAAAATGACGGTAATCGTTACCGATTCCGTCTTTACGTCCACGTCCACCGATTTAAGCACCAAATAGTCGTAAACGTTATCCGTTATTTCATTGAATTTTGAAGTAAACGTTGCCATTAACTCTGTTTTTCTCCATCAAAGTTTGTCAATAAGTAACAAAATTTCTTTTACCGCATCACGCTGGTCGATTGTCTTAACGACTTGTCCCTTAAAATATAGCGCAGTTTTGCCCTGTCCGCCACCGCATAGCGCGATATCTGCGCCTTTTGCCTCACCAGGGCCATTTACAACACATCCCATAACTGCGACTTTAACTTGTTTTTTTACGTCTTTTAGGCTATTTTCTAAAGTATCAACAATACTTTCCATATCATATTCGCAACGCGAACAAGTAGGACAAGAAACAATTTCTACGCCGTCACTTTTAAGACCAAGCGAGCCAAGTATCATTTTTGCAGTTTCTACTTCACTAACAGGATCACCCGTGAGCGAAACACGAATAGTATCGCCTATGCCTTTTAACAAAAGCGCGCCTATGCCCACGGATGACTTTACTGTTCCACGTAATTTACTTCCGCTTTCAGTAACGCCCAAATGTAAAGGATAATCGCATTTGCTATCTAAAATTTCATAAGCCTTAACCATTGTACGAACGTCAGATGATTTTACGGAAATTACGTTATCGTAAAAGCCGAATTTTTCCAAGATGGCTATGTGCTTTAACGCACTTTGCGCCAAAGCCTCTGCTCCGTCGTACTTAGCAGTAACTTCTTTGTCAAGCGAGCCCGAGTTTACACCCACTCTTATAGGCACGCCATTACGCTTACAAGCCGTAACGACTTCTCGAACTTTGTTTTCACTATCAAGATAGCCGGGGTTAAAACGTATTTTATCAAA
>JAZOUI010000044.1:0-6001 GCA_045658145.1 Pumilibacteraceae bacterium | reverse complement strand
GCGGACGATCTACGTGGAACAAACCCAGACAGAATAAGCGCAAAAGACTACTTTAACGGAATTATCGCAAAATACGACTCTTCTTGGTGGAACGACACTTTTGGTAGTTGGTTTAATTCATAATCAAAAAACTAAAAATATACAAAACGGCGTACCACGTGGTATGCCGTTTTTGTTTTTGTAAACCAAAAAGATTTAAGTTTTTTTGAACTAAATGACAATGAAAAAGCCATACTGCTAAGTTGCTGTATGGCTTTATTTTAGATATTTTTTAGTTATTGTTGCGAGCGAATTTGCTTTATAAGGTCTTTGTTACCAATAAGTTTGCCTGCGCCCAAGACGGAAACAAGTTCGGGCTCTTCGGCAATGGTTACAGGGATTTCAAGTATTTCACTAAGCACCTTCTCTATTCCCGGGATTTTAGCGCAACCACCTGCAACGTAAATTCCCATATCCTTAACTGCCGATGCAAGTTCGGGCGGACAAACGTTAGTGATACCCAAGATTGCATCTGCAATTCTAGCATAATACGGAAGAAGTGATGCGCAAGTATCTTCTGCATACACGCATTGAGTTGACGGCGTAAGTGTATTGATGTTCATACCCTTAACTTCGATATAGGACACGTCGTTGTTATAAAGCGTACCTATTTCCTCACGAATTTTGCGCGCAGTCAAACTACCCACTTTGAGTCCGTACTTACCCACCAAGTAATCCATAAGCGCGCGATCCATCATACCACCACCCACGTTAACGGAACAACCAGAGATAATTCCACAAACGCTGATAAGCGCAATTTCGGTAATACCGCCACCGATATTTACCACAAAACCACCTGCTGGCGATGAGATAGGAAGGTCAAATCCAAGCGCCGTTGCAATAACGTTATCAATAAGGGTAACTTCGGCAACACCTGCTTGCAAAACTACGTCTTCATACACCTTTCTCTCGTCTACAGTAAGTCCAGTCGGCGTGATAAGAATTGCTTTGATTTTAGGAAAGAAAATGTAACTTACGGGCAAAATTCGCTTGATATACTCGCTCATCATTGCTTTGCAAGCGTCAACGTCCACGATATAGCCGTCTACAACGGGGCAAACAACCGTGGTTTTATCAGGAGTTTTTCCCTGCATACGCATAGCCTTTTCGCCCACGGCACCAATATTTTTATTCTCCCCGTCGCCAACGTAAGCCACAGCAGTAGGCTCGCGCAAAACTACGCCCGCCGATTCAAGATAGACGGACGTATGGCTAGTGCCTATTTCAATTGCGATATTCATTGTCGCCATTACCTAAAACTTTCCTCCAAAATTTCGGCAAGCCTTTGCGTAGGCAAGCCTATAACGTTGTCTTGGTCGCCTTCTACCCCCTTAACGATAGGAGCAAGAAGTTCGTCCTGCACACCATAACCGCCTGCTTTGTCAAAAGGCGAGCCTGATGCAATATACTTTTCGATAACTTGCTCGTCGTACTCGTTAAAAGTCACGAGCGAAGTTACGCTGTCGGTCACTTTTTTATCTGAACTGATAATCGCAAGTCCCGTGATTACTTCGTGCGAGCGAGAACAAAGAAGTCTAAAAAAACTTCTCGCCTCATCAGCCGTTTTTGGCTTACCCAAAATACGCCCGTCCACACAAACGACGGTATCCGCGCCTATAACCACTCCACCCACTTTATCAAAAACGGACTGCGCCTTTACCAGCGCAAGTTTTTGAGTAAGGAGCATAGGCTCGCTTTCCTGCACGTTTTCTTCTTCGCCCGAAACTACGATACTAACTTCAAGGTCGGGAATTTTCTTTATCAGTTCTTTTCTTCGTGGAGATGCGCTTGCTAGCGTTACTCTCATAAAATTTCGAGATTTTTACGGAACGCGCGTGCGAACTCCGTACCTGCGTTCATAGCGTCCTTAATTTCAAGCGACGCGTCGCCTTCCACTTCGGTCTTCATAATAACGCTGTCGCCAAGCACGTCGCAGTTAAGCGTTTTTACAAGACCCATATTCGTTCTGTCCAAACTTTCTGCAATGCGCAAAATTACACCCAAGCGCATTACTGCAACAAGGTCTTCTTCGCGAAGAAGATCCTTAAACTTCGCCCACTCGGTCATAGAGAATTCTTCTCTTCTCGTTCCTTGCGCTACGAACGCGGCAAGCACAAGGTCACGGTGCGATACGCCGTAAAGGTTAGAGTTAAGAATAAAGTACAAACTGTGACGATAACGGTCATAGAACTTAATTCTCGAACCTGCATCGTGCAAAAGCGCTGCGATACGCAATACTTTCACGTATTGACGGGGAAGTTTGTGAAGAACGCGAAGTTGTTTGTAAAGTTGAATTGCAAGGTTACAAACGTGTTCAGAGTGCGCAACGTTGACGTTGTAGTAGTTCATAAGCGTATTTGCCGAATATCCCAAAACGTCGCTGATGGGTTTTTCCATCGTGGTAGGAACGGCGTGGTTGAACATTACGCCTTCGCGAATTCCCGCGCCCGAAATGGAGAACTGTTGGAAATTAGTTGCAGACAAGAAACCTTTAATAGATGCGAGCGCGGCAACAAAAATGTCAGCGCGGTCAGCATTAAGTCCCTTAATTTTCACTCTCTTTTCGGGTTCAAGTACTTTTATCATATCGTAAACGCTGTCAAAGTCGTCACGAGTTACAACGTAGTTATGAACCATATCGAGCGGATAACGTTTAATTCTCTTTAAGATACGTGCAAGGTTACGGAACGAACCACCTACGCCCACGAATTGAACGTCGGGATCAAGTTCTTTAAGCCACGTAATCTTTTGCATTTGCTCGTAAACGTACGTTTCGATTTGCTGTGCCTGTTCTTCGGGCGAAAGCATAGGATCGGTGAAAAGGTCGTTAAGCGTAATCGTACCGAAAGGCAAATTCTCACGATTAAGAAGGTTACGACGGTTATAGTGAATAAGTTGGATACTGCTACCACTAATATCCACAATTACCGCCTTGGGCATATCCATCGAATTGATTACGCCGTGATAAATGTGCATAGCCTCTTCTTCTTCGGAAAGCACCTTAAACTTGAATCCACAAACGGTGTTGATTTCTTCAATAAAACTCTTTTGGTTCTTTGCGCGTCTTACTGCGTTGGTTGCAAAAGCATAAACTTTATCAACGTTATGACTGTCGCAAAGTTTACGGAACATCTTAAGCGTTTTAACTGCTTGCGCAACACGCGACGGCTTTAAAAATCCGTCTCTTTCCATATTTTGTCCCAGTCTAACGCTCTCTTTGAGTTCGTCAAAAACAACGAAATGTCCACCCGACACAACGTATGCAAAAACAATTCTTACCTTATTACTTCCAAGGTCAATTACGGCTATCTTTTCCAAATTCGTACTCTCCGTTTCTTAAATATATTTTACTTCATTATTATATCATAGTTTTTTGCCCTTGCCTAGACCCTTTTGAAAAATAATTTGTATAATTATTTAACTATTTTTTTGTTTAAGTTGCACAAAATATTTTTGAAAGCGAATTTTTTGACAAACAAAATAAAAAAATTGTTTTATCGTGGCGCATTATCCGTTTACATTTTTATATTCTTGTGTTAAAATTATGTATAGGTGATATTATGCGAAAGAAATTTGTAATTTTTGCTATATGTTTTATGCTGATTACTACGCTTTTCTCAAGCGTAGGTTTTGCGTTTGCTAGCGAAACGGAAACAAAACCCGTTGTTATTCGTCCGCTTTCTTCGCCAACTTCGGTTGCAGTTAGTCAAAGCGATTATTTCGTATTAGATGATGAAGGCTTGCTTTTCATATCTAACGAACAAAGCAAAACTTATAATTTGCCTGCTAGCGAGATTGCAAGCAACGGCGCGAAAAACTTTGCTATCATAGACGGAGAAGTTTATTCGTTTATTCTTGGCGAACAAATTTCTCTTGCCAAAATATCGGACATTACTAACGCCACTCAAATCGCCGTAACCCAAGAAAAACTTTACGTTGCGGTCGACAGCGTTTTGTACTGCTATACGCTTAACGGCGATATTATTTATTCCGTTATTGCATCAAGCACTATCACCGACGTTACCGCTGTGGGCGACAAAGTTTTTTACTGCACTAACGAAGGAATTCGCTCTAACGTTTTTGATGGCGAAGGCAACGCTGTTTATCCGCTTGTGCGAGCGCAAAAACTGATTGCAACGAATAATGATTTGTTCGGCGTGTCTCGTAACGGCGAAATTGTTCGCATCACAAGCGACGGCGAAAAATCTCATTATGACGAATGTTTTATCGAGTGCGCTACCGCTGTGGGCGACGACCTTGTTTTTGTTACCGAGCAAGGCGAAATAAAACGCTTAAGTTCAAACGGCACTACTACGCTTGTAGGCGCAAGCTCATCCGACTTTGAAGGATTTTATAACAATCCTTTGGATGCCGTTTCTAGACTTGGTCAACTTTACGTTGCAGACTATCTTAACGACAGAGTTGCCGTGACAAAAGGTAGTGGCAATACGAAATACTTATCCGTCGCTCGTCCAATGGCTTTGTGCGTGGACAATAACGGCTACGTTTACGTTGCACACTCGTCAAACAAAGTTACGCGTTACACTCCCGACCTTGTAGCAACGAACACAAGTTTTACTTTTGACCAAACGGTTACTTCTGTTTCCGTAAGTGCAGACAACACCGTTTACGTTCTTGCAGGCGATACGGTGTATAGACTTGGTCAAGACAACGTAGCTCAAATAAAAACTCGAGTTGATGCTTTTGACGTTTCGTCAAAACTTGTTTACGCAAAAGAAAATCAGGCGTTTGACAATTTGGATAACGTGTTATTCTCCGTTACGGGAAACATCACGGATATTTGCACGGACGCTACAAACAACGTTTTCGCACTCGTTCATAACGGCGAGAGCGCAAGTTTGGTCAAATACGACGGCACGCTTAAAACAATGCTTACGCTTTCGGGCGACGCCTGCTCGCTTTACATTTCAAAAACTCAAACGTCCACTCCCTTTAACGAAAGCGTTGATTACGGTGATTTGCTGATTTGCCACAAACGTACTAGCCAAGTGAAAATTTTCGACGGCGCAACGATAGGCATTACGGACACGCCCAACTACGTTCCCACGCCAAACACCTATGACAACGAAAGCATTGTTCGTACGCTTATCTACGACGGATATCTTTATCCTGCGTTCAACGAAACTGCTCCTATAATGCGCGTTACGAAAAACACCAAAGTTTTAGTTCTTAAATACGAAATTCCTTCGCACTCCGGCATTGCTTACTGCGCTACGGAAAACATCACGGGCGAACTTGTGCAGGGATACTTATTCAAGTCTTCTCTCTCTGCTCCCGACGTTTATCGTCAGCCTCCCGAAAACACGGCTGTTGTTTACGCATCAGGTGTAAGTTTGTATTCCCTTCCGTCGCTTTCTTCGCAAAAAATAAAGGCTTTGCCCGTAGGCGAAAACATAACGCTTATGACGTTCGCATCTTACTCGTCCATTGATGGAAACGAGTGGTACAGAGCGCAACATTCTGACGGAACGGTGGGGTACGTACCTGCTGATTCGGTATCAATCCGTAATTTTATCCCCGGTGATATCCGTCCTCAATACAACGGCGAAATCATCTCGTATAACGGTTCTATTTATGCGCCTGCGTATGTAAAAACAGACGACGGTAATATGATTAGACTGGGCGAAGAAATGCTCTTTACCGGCGACAAAGTTGAGATTATTGGCAACTTCGCCACGTCGCAAAAATGGACGCAAATCAAATATTTTGACGAAGAATTAGGTACACTCACCTGCTACGTCGAGACGGTATTCTTAAAATATAATAGCGTTTCCGTCGTACAAATCGTGGCAATCGTAGTTGCAGTAGTAACCTTTATTCTTCTTGTACTTTTACTTATAAGAATGTATCTTCGTCACCGTAAAATTTAATAGAAAACGTAAAAAGCCCTGCCTTAACCGCGTCACTCTTAGGGATTTAAATTGAATAATTTATAAAACTC
>JAZOUI010000043.1:0-2333 GCA_045658145.1 Pumilibacteraceae bacterium | reverse complement strand
CTTCGTCCTTCGTGCCGTTTTTCCATTCGTTATAGTCGATAGCGTCCGCCATAAGCGCCCAGCTTACGCAGGTGTAGAAACCAAGACCAAGTCCGAAGAATACCTGTGCAACTACGTATCCAACGAGACCTGCGATTTCAGAGCCAAGGGGAAGGAAGAGAAGGAGCGCGCCGAATACGCTGACTGCAGAGCCAACTGCGCACGCCTCTTTCTTACCGTACTTGTTAACGATTTTGGTAATGAAAGGCATAAAGAAGAACATAGGCAAATAACCGATAAGCATAATGATACCCGAAATTTGCGCGTTCTTAAAGTAAGACTGGAACAAAACGGTGGTAGCCGCACTCGAGCCCTGCATACCGATGAACATTGCCATTGCAGCAAGCGTAGCGCCGATAGCAGGAGGATTCTTCATAAAGTTAAGAAACGCTTTGAAAACGTTGAACTTTTTCTTTTCTTCGCTAATTTTAACCGAATTTTCTTCCACGCGGATGGTGGTGTTTTTAAGCATTAAGATAAAGCAAACGAGACCGATTGCACCCATAATAAGCGCTGCTACGAAAACGGTTTCGCCAACGAGGTTGTTGGACGCGTCGTAGCAAATGATGGGAAGGAGTACCATAGGAAGAATATTTCCTATCATCGATCCGATCGAACGCCAGGTGGAAAGTTGAGATCTTTCAGCGCCGTCGGTAGTAATAACGGACATCATCGAGCCGTAAGGAACGTTTGCAATCGTGTAGAATGCGTCCCAAAGAATGTAGCCAAGAACGAAGAGAACGCATCTCATAACGTAATCAGCGCCGGGTACGGGTAAGAAGAAGAAAATACCCGAGAAGAGAAGTCCAAGTGCGCCGATAAAGATATAAGTCTTGAATTTACCGCGTTTATACTTTCTCTTGTCAGCGTCGAACATAGATCCAAGGAGCGGATCGTTGATAGCGTCCCAAATCTGAACGACTAAAAGAAGAGTTGCGTACATCGTTTCCCCAAGAGCCATGAACTGCGTCCAGAAGATAACCATAATGGTACTTTTGAGTGCGAAACTCATGTTGCAGCCAAGGTCGCCTAACGCATACGCAAGTTTGTCCCTCATTCCGAAGGGACGGTACTTTGTTTGTGTGGTAGGTTTATCCATAAATCCCCCTAAATGTATTTTTTTGAGTGTTGCTCACAATATAAGTATTATACTATAAGTGCGTATTTATGTCAAATAAAAAAGATCGTAAGGTGACGTAATTGTGTTAAAATTATGTAAAAGTGTAAAAATAGTATAAGTATATTTGACTTATTTTTGTCAATAATATATAATAAAAGTACAAATATATTTAGTGTAATATAAACGTGGAGGAATTATGAGAAATATTGTTAATTTTAACGACGGCTGGTCGTTCTACAAAGGCACTACTTCGCCCAGCGGAGAAGTTGAGATTGTTAATCTTCCGCACACTTGGAACGGCGTGGACGGTCAGGACGGTGGCGACGATTATTTCCGTGGCGATTGCGTTTACGAGAAAAAAATCGTAAAAGCGGATTTGCCTGTAGCCGACGAATACTACTTGGAAATTTGTGCTGCTAACTCGTCAGCCGACGTGTACGTAGGTGGTGAAAAAGTAGTTCATCACGACGGTGGCTATTCCGCTTTTAGAGCGAATATTACCAAATATTTGACTGAAAACGAAACGCAAGTTTACGTAGTTGTAAACAACGCGCCTAACGACCACGTTTATCCTCAGTTTGCCGACTTTACCTTCTATGGTGGATTGTACCGTGGAGTGAATATCATTGCAGTAAATAAGACGCATTTTACTCTTGATTATTTTGGCGGTAAAGGACTTAAGATTACGCCTAACGTTAATGGAAATGATGCTGACGTGAACGTAGAAGTTTGGGTAAGTAATTTCCAAGACGGCGATAAACTCGTTTACACCATTTATGATAAAGATGAAAACGAACTTCTCAAAAACGAAACTAGCGATTTTACGTCTAATTTTACCATTTCCAACGTTCACCTTTGGAACGGTCGCAAAGATCCGTACCTTTATTGCTGTGAAGTGGAAATCGTTCGTGACGGCGAAGTGATCGACGCTGTTTGCTCGCGTTTTGGATGTCGTTATTTTAGCGTTGATCCCGAGCGTGGTTTTATCCTTAACGGCGAAGAATATCCGCTCCGTGGCGTATCTCGTCATCAGGACAGACCTGGCGTTGGTAACGCGCTCCTTCCCGAGCATCACGAAGAAGATATCAAGTATATCATGGAGATGGGCGCTACCACCATCCGTCTTGCTCACTATCAGCACGATCAGTATTTCTACGACCTCTGCGACGAGAAG
>JAZOUI010000042.1:0-1537 GCA_045658145.1 Pumilibacteraceae bacterium | reverse complement strand
CCTTCGCATACTTCTGAATATATTCGCGAGCATCTTCGTCCCGAAAGTGACGAACTGCTGTGTGAAATGATGGAGTATGCAGATAAAAATTTCATACCCGTGCTTTTGCCTGAATCGGCAGTATTCTTAAAGCAAATTGTATCCATTATCCGTCCCCAAAAAACTTTGGAGATAGGCACGGCAATAGGGTACAGTTCGCAAATTATTTTGAGAAACGGTGGTCAAAAACTTTACACCGTTGAAATCAAAGAAGAAATGCTTGAAAAGGCGAAGGAGTATTTTACTAGAGCGTCTCTTATGGATAGAGTGACCTGTTTTTTAGGTGATGCTAGTGAAATAATACCGCTTATGCAAGGCGAGTTTGACTTTATTTTTATGGATGGACCAAAAACACGTTACGTTGATTACCTACCGCATCTAAAAAAGATGCTAAAACCAGGTGGAATTTTGCTTTGCGATAACGTACTTTTTAACGGTATGGTAGCGGGCGATAGCGAATTTCAGCGCAAGAAAGCAACCATAATCAATGGACTAGATAAATTTTTGTGCACCCTTCGTGATGATGAAGAATTGACGACTAGCATTTTGCCCGTAGGCGACGGAATGAGTTTGAGCATAAGAAGAGGATGATAAAATGATAGAATTACTTGCCCCTGCAGGCAATTTAGAAAGACTTGAAACGGCTTTGCATTTTGGCGCAGATGCCGTTTATCTTGCGTATAAAAAATTTGGACTTCGTGCCTTTGCGGACAATTTCGACCTTGACGAATTAAAGCGTGCGGTGGACTATTGCCACGCAAGAAATAAGAAAGTTTACGTCACGATTAATATTCTTGCTCACGACCGTGACTTCGAAACGCTCCCTGAATTTTTAGCTGAACTTGACAAAATTTGTCCCGACGGTGCTATCGTCAGCGATTTAGGCGTTGCATCACTTATAAAGAAAATCGCACCCCACGTACCCCTTCATTTGAGTACGCAGGCTAATTTAACTAACAAATATGCGGCAAAAGAATACGTTGATTTTGGATTTAAAAGACTAGTTCTTGCGCGCGAATTATCTTTACCCGAAGTGCGAAAAATCCGTGACTTTATCCCGGACGATATTGAGATTGAGGCGTTCGTTCACGGCGCTATGTGCATTTCATATTCGGGCAGATGCTTGCTTTCTAACTTCTTGACGGGTAGATCGGGCAATAACGGTGAGTGCGCGCAAAGTTGCAGGTGGGAATATTTTATGCGCGAGAAAAGTCGCACGGATGAACTCACGATGCAAGAAGACGAACACGGTACTTACATACTCAACAGTAAGGATATGAATATGCTTGAACATATCGACAAACTAGTTGATGCAGGCGTAACTTCGTTTAAGATAGAAGGCAGAGTAAAGACTAGTTATTACGTTGCATCCGTTGTTAACGCTTACCGCAGGGCAATCGATCACCTTGAAAAATACGGTCGTCCCTACGTTGCGCCGAGGGAACTTGTCGAGGACCTTAAAAAACCTTCGCACAGAATGTACTGTACGGGCTTTTAT
>JAZOUI010000041.1:0-1936 GCA_045658145.1 Pumilibacteraceae bacterium | reverse complement strand
GTCTTGGGACACCTTTTTTTAACGTATTTTCATTTTTGAGCATATAATTTAATATATTCAAAAGAGAGAAAGAAATGGAGTACTTAATCGTTGTATTTTCGGCTAGTATAGACGCGTATCTTGCAGGGGTTGCATATTGCTTAAAAAAAAGACTTACGTTTTGGCAAATTTTATATGCAGGCTCGTTCACGTTTTTTGTGAGTTTAGCAATGCTTTTTCTGAGTGCATATTTAAAAGGAATAGCGTTTGCAAATTATTTAAGCGCGTTTATATTCATATTTATCGGTTATAAAAATTATTTAAGCATATATGAAAAAGAAGATTTACTAAAGTCAAACGTGCAAGATAATTCAACGCTACTTGGTGTAGGTGTAAGTATTGACGCTGGGGTGGCGTGTTTGGCGATTCCTGCTAGTGGATTTAATATATTTTTATATGCGTTTGAAATGTCCTTGGGACATTTTCTTTTTTTGCTTTTCGGTTCGATTACGGTGCGAGCAATAAAGATGATAAAAGGGGCGTCGTTTGTATCGGGAGTTTTGATGATTTTGTTAGGAATAGTTAAACTATGTGGTTTGACGTAGTGGAGTAGTGGTTAATTGAAAAAAACAACATAATTTGATTTTTCCATAATAGAACGCTATATTTCAATAAAATATTTAATATTGAGGCAAAATAATATGACACAAATTTTAAAAATTCAAGGTGGGAATCGGCTTAATGGAACAATAACTTGCCCCTCTGCAAAAAATGCAATTTTGCCTATTATTGCAGGTTCGGTAATGACTAACGGTGACGTTAGAATTTGTAATTGCAAAAGGTTGGTTGATATCTGTGCGATGCTAAAAATCGTGCAATCGCTTGGTGGAGTGGTAACGTGGGAAGATGGCGACGTTATTATAAATTGCGCCAACTTAAAAGTAGATACAATCACGTCCGATTTCACGGGAAAAATACGCTCGTCCGTGTTTATTTTAGGGCCACTTGTTGCAAAACACAAAAGGGCGGTTATAAGTTATCCCGGTGGGTGCGAAATAGGGCTAAGACCTATTGACTTGCACTTGTACGGGCTAAGACAGTTGGGTGTGAAAATTTCAGAGCAAAACGGTTTCATAGTTTGCGACGGAACTCTTATGCGAAACGGAGAAGTAAATTTTGATTTTCCAAGTGTGGGCGCAACTGAAAACGTAATGATGGCTGCGAGTTTATTAAACGGTCAAAGCGTTATTCGAAACGCTGCGCGTGAGCCCGAAATTGTGGACTTGGCACAGTTTATAAACGCGATGGGTGGCGACGTAAAAGGCGCGGGAAGTGATACTATCGTCGTTAACGGGGTAAAACATCTTCACGGATGTGATTATAAGCCACTTTCAGATAGGATAGTGGGTGGAACGTATCTGATGGCGTGCGCGTTTACGGGTGGCGACGTTACGGTACAAAATATTCGGCCCGACACAATGCGAGCGGTTATCGAAAAACTTGCTAGGAGTGGATGTACGATAACTCACGGAAAGAATTTTGTAAGACTTCGTTCATCGGGAAAAATAAAAGCAATACATAAAATTGAAACACAACCTTTTCCAGGCTTTCCAACGGATCTACAACCGCAAATGGTTGCTATGCTTACAAAAGCAAGCGGTTGTTCTATGATGGTGGAAAATCTATTCGAGAGCAGATACAAGTACACGGTTCAACTCAACAAAATGGGCGCACGAATAACGGTAAAGGATCGCGTTGCTGTAATTAAGGGCGTTAAGACGTTGCACGGAGCACCACTTATTGCCGAGGATTTGCGCGGAGGCGCGGCTTTGGTGGTGAGCGCGCTAGGTGCAGAAGGAGAGAGTTTAGTTAGTGGAGTAGAGAACATTGATAGGGGCTATTATCACATAGAAAAGGACTTTTCCATTTTGGGAGCATATATAAATCGCATAATTCT
>JAZOUI010000040.1:0-7581 GCA_045658145.1 Pumilibacteraceae bacterium | reverse complement strand
CGTTACCACTATCGAATCATCCGCGTTTGACGGTTGCAATAACGCTAAAATTTATTGTGAAGTGGCTAGCAAGCCTGACGGTTGGAAAAATAGATGGAACGACGACTGTCCCGTATACTACTACAGCGAAAACGAACCCACTACTGACGGTAACTACTGGCACTACGTAAACGGCGAAGTCGTTATTTGGGAATAACATATATTAAAGGAATCAATAATGAAAAGATTTTTATTATTAGTTTTATCGCTCACGATAACGATTTTCGGCATGGCGTTAGTTGGCTGTCAACACTCCACGCCACCTCACGAACACGATTTTAAGGAAATAGCCGAATCCACAGCGTTAAAAACTGAGGCGACCTGCACGCACAAGGCAGTTTACTTTAAGTCTTGCGAGTGTGGTGCTCTTTCTTCCGACACTTTTGAATACGGCGAAACGACACCGCACGACTACAAAGAAACCGTTAAAGATAGCGCGCTCGTAAAAGGTGCGGACTGCGTTAGCAGAGCACTTTATAAAAAGTCTTGCGACTGTGGTGCTCTTTCTTCTGATACTTTTGAATACGGCGAAATTGGAACGCACTCTTTCCCCGAGGGCGTTTGCACGGGTTGTAATCAAGCGCTTTTCAACGTAAGCAACACGAATTCAATAACGGGCTTTTCGGACTGGGGAAAAACGTTGCAATTAAGCGAATTACTCTTTCCGACGCGCATTAACGGTGCAGACATCACTTCTATTAGCAAAGAGGCGTTTTTAAACTGTTCGAGTTTAACTGAAGTAATTATCCCAGAATCGTACACTTACGTTGGCGCCCAGGCGTTCAGAGCTTGCACTAAACTTACGAAAATTTCTCTCCCTAATTCACTCACTTTCTTGGGCGCAAGCGCTTTTAAGTTTTGCAACAACTTGCAACACAACACTTATAATAAAGCGCAATATTTGGGCAACGACGAAAACCCTTATCTCGTACTTACGTACAACAACAATAACACGGATTTTCATCCTAACACTAAACTAATCGCGTCAAACGCTTTTGCTGCTGTTCACGGACTAACTAGCATTGAAATTCCCGACACTATTATTTTTATCGGCGACGGTGCGTTTAATAGTAACAGTTCATTAAAAAGCGTAATTATTCCCGACTCAGTTACCTATATTGATGCATGTGCGTTTATGTCTACCGGCATAGAAAGTATCGTTATTCCTGATTCGGTTTCGGCTATCCTTGATAATACTTTCGCTCTTTGTAACAATCTCAAAAGCACCGTTATTCCTCGTTCGGTTACAGAAATCGGCGACTTTGCGTTTGATATGACTGATAATTTATCAAAAATATTCTATACGGGATCAGCAAGCGAATGGTCACAAATAAGCATTGGTGACTTTAACGACTCACTTCAATTTGCTACTCGTTACTACTATAGCGAAAACGAGCCTACGACGGAGGGCAACTACTGGCACTACGACGAAAACGGCGAAATTGAGATTTGGGAATAAAATCGTTAGTTAAAATCAAAATGACAATAAAACAGCAAAACGGCCACCTACGTGTGTGGTCGTTTTTGTTTTTTGCGTCGCTACATCGCGCTTAGCATAAACGAATAAAATAGGTTTTTATATAAAAACGATTGACTTAACGGTGGTAATGGAGTAAAATTATATTATCAAAGAATACGAGGTTTTTTTGTGAAAAGAATTCTTATGATTGGCACGGGCGGAACGATCGCCTCAGACAAAACTGCTGACGGACTTGCGCCCGAACTGACTACAAAACAATTACTTGATTTTTTGCCCGATATTGAAAAGGTATGTAAGGTTGATTGCGTTCAGCCGTACAATCTAGATAGTACTAATATTGCGCCTCAGCATTGGCTAGGAATTGCGCAAATTATTAAGGAAAACTACGACGCTTACGACGGGTTTGTGATTGCACACGGCACGGACACAATGGCGTACACGGCTGCAGCACTATCCTATTTAGTTCAAAACAGCACAAAGCCTATCGTGCTGACTGGCGCACAAAAGCCTATCTGGTTTGACGGGACGGACTCAAAGCGCAACCTTTACGACGCGTTCTCGTACGCTTGCGGTGGTTGTGGTGGAGTTCAAATCGTCTTTAACGGCAAAGTAATCTTAGGCACACGCGCGAGAAAGACTTATTCAAAGAGTTTTCAGGCTTTCTCATCCGTAAACTATCCTACGCTTGCAGTTATTGACGAAGGCAGAATTTTGCAATATATCACGCTCCCACAGTCTTCTCCCGTAAAATTTTACGACAAACTTAACTCCAACGTTGGACTGCTTAAACTCGTGCCCGGTATTACTGCGGACGTAGTTCAATTTATGATGGATCGCTACGACGGACTGATTATCGAGAGCTTTGGCGTAGGCGGACTGCCCGAATACTCCGATTTTTACTCGGTTATTAAGCAAAACGTGGAAAAAGGCAAGCGCGTGATTATGACGACGCAAGTGCCTAACGAAGGAAGTGACTTAACCGTTTATCACGTGGGTGGCCACTTAAAGCGCACGGTAGATATACTCGAGGCGTACGATATGACTACAGAAACGGCGCTTGCTAAGCTTATGTGGATTATGGGGCAAACCAACGACTTCGGCGAAATCGAAAAAGCGTTCTACTCGCCCGTCGCTAACGATATTTTGCATTTTGGTAACTAACCCATTTTCTTGACAAAAAATACGGTTTTGATGTATAATTAAATAAACAAATTTGAGGAGAATAGGAAAATGATTATTGATAAATCTGCAGAAATGAAAAACCGTGGCATTATTTTTGAAACCATTGATTATCCGTCACTCAAAACGGATACTGTTGTTAAATCAAACATATACAGCTTGTGTATTATTGAACAAAAAGGCAAAGAAGTTAGCCGTACAAACGACACTTACGGAGGACACGGCACTAATTTACCATTGCAAAGACCTGAATTTCATCTCAAAAAATCACTTTTCGGCGGTTTTAAGAAAGTAACTTTAAACTTTATAAACGTAAAAAGATACACTACACACACTAAAAAGAGTGCAAAATCAGCTGGCTCTTACGTGTATAATTTTGAAGGCGACATTTCCTACAAAATTAAAAAAGTTAATCTGACCGAGTGGAGAACTTGGGCTAAAAAGACTAAGTTCCTTAAACAAGGTAACGTTTGGCTTACTGCAGGTGGATGGGAAAACTTAATCGTTAACCTTTTCTTCCAAAAGGGATTAGAGGCCATTTGCTCACAAAAAAGTAACATGTCTGGATTCAACGTACTTATTACCCAAGATGAGTTAAATGCTATCGCTGGATTTATTGAAAATCAATGCAAACGTTTTGGTTTCACTATCGAGTGCAAAATAGAACACAATTGTAAAAGATAATTTAAAATAAAAAAGGACGACAAGTAAAATCTTGCCGTTCTTTTTTTGTTTATAAAAGCGTTTTTCTCAGTTCTTCGCCCGAAAGATGTGACAGGTACGCCGGCGGTACGTCAAACACGGTCTTACAACCGATTTGACCTTCTTTGTTAAGTCTTACTGTAGCACGCGCATAAGCAACGATTACCGATGCCGTGAACTCGGGGTTAGAATCGAGTTTTAGGCTATATTCAATAATGTGATTATGCTCCAAATTTTTGCCCGTCTTTCCACTTCTGATTACAAAGCCACCGTGGGGGATTCCGCTATGGTCACGGTCAAGTTCTTCCTTCGAAATAAAGTTAACCGTAGTATCATAGTCGGCAAAATAGTTGGGCATATTTTTGATTTCTTCTGCAATTCTTTGCTTATCCGCGCCTTCTTTTGCTACAACATAGCATACGCGCTTATGCTTTTCTCTCGTGGTTAAGTTGGGCGCGCTACCGCTACGAACGGCGTTAAGCGCATCTTCCACGGGGATGGTGTACTGCTTGCCGTCCGCAACTCCATCCACTCTACGAATAGCGTCGGAGTGACCTTGGCTTACGCCCTTACCCCAAAAAGTATAGTCCGTGCCGTCCACCAAAACCGCGCCTGCATACATACGGTTGAGCGAGAAAAGACCAGGATCCCAACCTACCGAAATCATTGCAGTTTTGCCACTTTTCATAGCCACTTCGTTCACAGCGTCAAAGTGCTGTGGAATACGCGCGTGCGTATCAAAACTATCAACAACGTTAAAGTGATTAGCAAGCATAGGCGTTTGCTCGGGAAGGTCGGTTGCGCTACCACCACAAAGAATCATTACGTCAATATCATCTTTCATTTTCAGCGCGTCATCCACGTGGTAAACGGGCGCACCAAACGTCTTAACTGTTTCAGGGGCGCGACGTGTAAAAACTCCCACAACCGTCATATCGGGATTTTGCGCAACTGCGCACTCAACTCCACGACCTAAATTTCCATATCCGTAAATTCCTATACGAATCATAACTTACTCCTTATTTGCGCGTATTATTTGCGCACAGATTTTCTATTTTTTGCAAAACGGGCAATAACGTACCCCGTCGTTTTTACTTATTCTATTTCGGCAACGTGCGGACGATGATCGGATGCTACGATTACAGGAATAGATGCACTTTTAACTTTTACGTCGCGACTAACGAAAATATAGTCTATTTTTATCGTAGGATTATCGGTCGGAAAACTCTTTACGTCCTTGTCTATAAACGCCGTAGCGCAATCAGTCATACGCTCGTAAATAGGCGTTAGAATAGGGTTATTCGGCTCCATATTAAAGTCGCCCATCAGAACGCATTTCTCGGTTCTTAATTCATCAACGACCGTTTTTACAGCGTTTTCCGCCTCGTCGGGATTAAGTCCAAAGTGAGAAACAAGCACCGTGTAGCCGTTGATTTTTGCAACCAAAACGCATCTCGTTTCATAATATCCATTGTATCCCCTAACTTCAGGATCGGGGATAATTACGGTACGAACTTCATCAATCGGATAGCGCGAGATAATGCCGTTACCATAAGGATTTCCATCAAAAGTTATCGCCTGCGCAAAGTAATAATGTTCAAAACCCACTCTTTTTGCAAGTTCTTTTACCTGGTCCGTATATTCGGGATGATCGCCCTCGTTGCGCATTTCATTAAGCCCAACGATATCAGCGCCAACGCTTTTTATTGCGTTTGCCATAACGTCAAAGTCAATTTTTTGCTCTAAATAGTTAAGGCAATGTTGCGTATTAAAAGTCATTATTTTCATAATTTACTCCAATATTTCCTTGATTTTTTGATAAACAAAACGAGCATAATAATCAAATCCGTCGTCGTTAGGGTGAAGTAAATCACTTGCAAAATATTTGCTTTCACTCGGAACGGCGTTTGTGCAGTCGATAACGTGAACGTTACCAAGATCGTCGGTCTGATCAATAATTGTGTTTTTCAACACGTCAAATGCGCCCATAGGCTTGATTTCATCCATATCGCCACGCCAAATAGGAGTAAGCGCAAAAATTTTTGCATCAGGGTAATTGTGCGACAACGCGTCATAAAAGTCACGGCAAGCGTGAGTAAAATCTTTTAACGTGCATTTTTCCCAATCGTTCGTGCCGTAAGCGACAATGATATAGTCGGGATCAAAATCTTCCTTATTTCCTACAATGGGCGGAAAGAAAATATCTCCACCTATTGCCTTATTAATCTCGTCTGCGCCAAGCAAATTAGCAAGTTTATAAGAATATCTATTCGTGGGATGAATAGCGTCGTATCCGTGCGTTATGGAGTCGCCATAGCAAAGCAAAATTTTATCCTTAATCACGGGCAAAACGTATGAATTATCATCAATACAAACGCTTAAAATTTCCACAATTACAGACCACGGGAAAACAATTTCAACGATTTTATCGCCTTTACCCAAACGAAAACTCTTTTCATTTATTCCATTAGGACAAGGAAGATCGGGCAAATAGTTACACTCGTACGCCACGGGTGCGTCGTAGTTTTTCATACAGTCAAGATATTTACCGTTAACAAGCACGTCCACGCTATAAAGCGAGCGCGAAGTGGATTCAATCGTGTTAATTTTTAAGAATAAACTTTCGCTATTCGTTTGAAAAACCAACTTAATTCCTGCAGTCGAAAAAGTCTTTTTATAAAAGTCGTTATTAGTCAGTTCGTAAATTTTTTCTTGTTCACTAGAAAAACGGTATAAGTGAACACAATCTTCTTTCTTTCCTGCTCTAACCGCGCCACAAGTAACGTTTGCGATTTGTTCAAAAGTAAGTTCCATAATTCAATGCTCCTACCCTTATTATATCACATAAAAAAACAATATTCAAGTATATTTATATATTTATTTAGGCAAAAAACAACAAGATAATTAAAAACAAAAGAAAAAACGGAGCGATACGTATCACTCCGTTTGGTTTTTTATTAAGATTTTAGGTCAAAGTTATATTTACCAGTTTCCACTTAACAACATGAGTCCTACGTACATAATCGATAGGATAAAAAGCATAACGCACATTGGCAAGAACATCATTTTCATTGCTCGCCAAAACGTTTGAAACTTGCTTTCTTCGGGCTTAGGCATAGGCGTTTTTTTCTCTTGTTTAACGCCTTTCCTATTTACCGCAGACATATCTGCGATAGTTGAGCCGTCGTCGTAATATATTACTTTTTCCTTTTTCTTTTTTGACATTATTTCTCCTGATTGTAGCAATGGCACGCTACGAAATGTCCTTCTTCAACTTCGCGGTATTCAGGTTCGATATGCTTACAAATCTCCATACATTGCGGGCAACGGGTGTGGAATTTACAACCGTGCGGAGGATTTGCAGGCGAAGGAATATCGCCTTTAAGCAAAATACGTTCACCCTTTTCATCGGGGTTGGGATTAGGAACTGCCGAGAACAAAGCGTTGGTATAGGGATGAAGGGGGTTTCCAAAGATATCTTCCGTCTTTGCAAACTCTACCATCGAACCAAGATACATTACGCCGATTTTGTCGGAGATGTATTTAACAACGGACAAGTCGTGCGAAATGAAAAGGTACGTAAGTCCTCTTTCTTCCTGAATCTTTTTAAGAAGATTGATAATTTGCGCCTGAATAGACACGTCAAGTGCAGATACGGGCTCGTCACAAACAACGAACGTCGGGTTAACTGCAAGTGCGCGCGCAATACAAATACGCTGACGCTGACCACCCGAGAATTCATGGGGATATCTTTCGTAATAGTAATCACGAAGACCGCATTGTTCCATAATTTTAAGGACGTAATCCTTAACTTCGCCAGGCGGAACGATATTGTGAACTTTTACCGGTTCAGACAAAAGGTCACCTACCGTACTTCTGGGCGGAAGAGACGAATACGGATCTTGGAAAACGATTTGCATATCGGTACGAAGACCACGCATTTGCTTTGAAGTATATCCTGCGATATCCGTTCCCTTAAAGAAAACTTGTCCTGCGGTGGGCTGGTGAAGTTTAAGGATTGCTCTACCCATAGTGGTTTTTCCGCAACCCGATTCACCTACGATACCAAGCGTTTCACCCGGCATAATCTTAAACGATACGTCGTCAACTGCCTTAAGCGTGCTTAACGGTTTACCCGTAATGGTCTTTTTAAGGACGAAATGCTTTTTAAGATGTCTAAC